>JAYTNC010000486.1:0-6016 GCA_043748515.1 Gemmatimonadota bacterium
ACCGCCGCGCGCGACGCCGGGGTCCCGTGGTTCGTGCTCGGGCTCGGCGCCAACATCCTTGTCGGCGATCTCGGCTTCCGCGGTCTCGTCGTCCGGAACATCGCACGGGCCGTCTCCGACCTTGGCGGAGGCCGCGTCCGCGCGGAGAGCGGTGTGGTCGTGGCGGACCTCCTCCGCCATTGCGTGGCCAAGGGATGGGCCGGACTCGAGCACTATGTGGGCATCCCGAGCACCGTTGGTGGTGCGGTCTGGCAGAACCTGCACTTCCTCTCGCCGGCTCCCGAGCGCGCGCGCACGATGTTCATCGAAGAGGTCGTCGAGTCGGTCGAGCTGCTCGGCGTCGATGACGCGCGCCCGACGGTCGACCGCGCGGCGATGCGGTTCGGCTACGACGTCTCACGGCTCCACGGCAGCGGCGAGATCGCGCTCGCCGTGACCTTCGCGCTCAGCGAGGGCGATCCGGCCGTGCTGCACCGCGTCATGCAGGAGAATCTCTCGTGGCGCGGCTCGCGGCATCCCTGGCTCGAGCATCACCCGAGCGCGGGATCGGTCTTCAAGAAGATCGAGGGCGTGGGCGCGGGGCGGCTGATCGATCAGTGCGGACTCAAGGGGCACCGGATCGGCGGGGCGCAGATCTCGCACATCCACGCCAACATCATGGTGAATCTCGGCGGTGCGACGGCCGCCGACGTTCGCGCACTGATCCGGCTCGCGCAGACCGCGGTCGCCAAGCGCTTCGATCAGTTCCTGGAACCCGAGATCGGATTCATCGGGGAGTTCGTCGAGGAATCGGCGCAGGGGACCGTCATCAGCTGACGGCCGAGCGCGCGCACCGCACGGGGCACGGGGCCGCCGCGCGGGAGGTCGCCGCGCTCCTCACGCCGCGAGAGCCCTCGTGGGGTCTCGAACCACCAGACGGACGTCGTGCGGTCGCGCCGCCGGTCCCAGATGAAGCCACGCTGTCCGGCGCGCGGCGTGCGGCGGATGAACTCGACGCGGTCGAGTGCGCCGCTGGCGCGGTCGACCACGGCATACAGCACGGCGGCCGAGGAGTCGGCGAATCGGAGCTGAAGCCGGCGACGCAGTTCGGCCACGTCGCGGCCGTCCCCCTGGATGCACTCGTGCAGTGTGACTTCCGCGGAGCTGTCTGCCACGATCGCGTCGCGCACGTCGAGCAGCGCGATCAACCCGCTCGGCAGGGCTGCGAAGGCAGCCGAGTCCGCGTGGGACGAGTCGGCAGCGAGCGAGGCGTACGGGTTCCCCGCTGCATGCGCCTCGGGTACGGCACGATGCACCGCGACTCCGGCGATGATCGGGGATGCGGCCGTGAGCAGGACGAGTGCGGCGAGTCCCCAGCGCTCACGCCGCATCATGGGCGCTGCCCGAACTCGAGGATGAACCGCGCCGGACCCGAATGATCGATCGGCTTCGCGACCCCTACGCCGATCGCGCCGCCGACGAAACGCATCGTGAGACTGACCGTCGTACGCGGATGTCCCGTCGGTGCGGAGCCCAGCGAAGTCACGGTCGCGAGCGCGGTCGGCGTCGACGCGCGGCTCCAACCCGACTGCAGGCTGAGTGCCAGTGCCGGCGCGATCGGCGGAAGCCAAAAGCGGTTGGTCAGACGGATGGGAGCGCCCAGGTACCCAAGCCGCCAGAGCGCGAGCGCGCGGAAGACCGCGGCCTGGTCGCCGGCGAACTGCTTGTAGTCGTAGCCCGGCAGATTCTGGTTCCTACCGAGTTCGAAGAGTTGCTGCGGCGGCGCTTCCGGACTCGTGATCCCCAGGTCGAGGCGCGCCCCGAGCGAGAGGGGGCCCTTGTTCGTTCGCACCGTGAGGCGCGCCTCTGCGCGCTGGTAGTCGAGTTCGCCGTCGGCACGCTCATACTGGAAGCGCGCGCCCAGGCCCGTGCGCAGGAACTCGAGCGCGACGTCCGGCCGGTATTCGAGTATGACCGCGTTCCGGACGTACGACCCCTCCTGCACCGGCCGGTTCGGCCGGAAATCCTCACGGAGGCCGAGCGGACTCCGTGCGAGATTCATCTGCACGTCGCCGTCGACGGCATAGCCCGTCTCCAGCCGCAACTGCGTCCGTTGATTGAGCCCGATGAACCGCAACCACTGCGCCGTGATGCTCTTGCGGTCGAGATAGTCGTAGTTGTCCCTGCCAAGCAGTGCGCCGAGCGTCGAGCCCGAGTCGTACGGATTGCGGAAGTCGTTCGTGAGATCGAGTGAGCGCTGCGCGCGCACCGCCCAGAGGTTCCGGTCGCGACGGTACTCGAGCACCGAGCGCCCGCGGACGGTCTTCTCGTACCACGACCATCCCACGGCCCCGCGGATCGCGAGACCGGGCGCGGCATCACGGTACCGCAGGACCGCGCCAATCCCGGTGTAGAGCCCCTGGATCCGGTCCGCGCGGACCACGTCGCCGAGACGCTCGGTCTCGATCGAGAAACGCGGCGGTCCCTTGGTGCTCCACCGATCCGGCGCCACGTCGTTGAAGTCCTCCGCGCTGACTTCGGCTGACATCTCGCCCAGGTCTCGCGTCCAACCCGTGTACGCGCTCATCGTGTCGGCGGACGACACCACGAACCGGAACGGATGGATCGTGAGCGTGTCCCCTGCGGAGCCGACCTCGACCTCCGGTGGCGCCGGACGGAGGTCGCGATCGACGAAGCGCGTGAGGATCCGGAATACCGCGCGGCTGTCCCCGACCGTGTTGGACGTCGCATGCGCCTCGAACCGTTGGTGCGCCGGGAGCCAGAACTGCCCTTCGGCTTCCGCGTTCACGGCCTCGACGAAGGCGATGCCCTGCAGGCCGGCCTCCTTCAGGATGTCGAACTTCGGCTTCTTCCCGCCCACCACCGCGAAGTAGCCGCGCAGTCGCACGATGTGGCGGCGGGTCGCATCGAGATCGATCTCGCCAAGGAAGACCACGCTGCGGGCCGGCACGTCCTCACGCAACGTCACGCCGATGCGCACGATCGGGATGATGCGATCGCCGGTGCGCATGGTCACGATCGTGTCGCCACCGGTGAACCGGTAGTAGCGCTCCCGGTCGGCGGCGAGCGGATGGACCGCGTAGAGCGGGTCGCTCTTCCGGCGGCGGCTCCGCCGCCGCCCCGCTTCGGTCGTGTCGCGCCCGAAGAGCAGCGCGATGCGGTTCCCGTAGAGCGACGGGATCGCCCAGCCGCTCGAGAAGAACCCGAGACTCGAGAAGGCCGCACCGACCGCCTGCGACCGATACCCATTCACGACCTGTTCGTACTCGCCGGTGCGATCCCAGGTCAGGGTGCTCGCCACCTGTTCCAGCGAGACGGCCATCTCCATGCCTTCGGAGCGGCGGTTCCCGATCGAGATCTCGCTCTCGAGCCGTGCGCGATAGCCTCCGAGCCCCGCCGGCACGCGACGGTTGATCTCGGCAGCGTCGGCGACCAACGCACGCAATGCCGGGGTCGCATAGGTCGAGGGGTCTCCCACGGTGATCGTATCGGCACCGAGGGTGAACGCGAGGAGCAGGGTAGGAACGAGGGACACGGGGCTGGCTGGAGGAGTCGGCGGCGGTGCGCTCTCGGGCACCTACGATAGCCGATCGATACGGGATTCTACACCTCCGCTTGCTCGACGGGCATCATCGGGACATTCTTGCCGCGATGGAATCCACGCCCGCCACCGCGCCCGACGCCCCCCACGCCTTCGGCGCAGCGCGCCTCGTCGCGATCGCGACGGGACCAGCCGTCGGATTGTCGCTCGTCGCCATCGAGCCCGGCGGCCTCGCTGGCCCGTCGGCCGCGGTGCTGGGCGTCGCCGTCTGGATGGCCATCTGGTGGATCACCGAGTGCCTGCCGCTCGCCGTCACGGCGTTGCTGCCGATCGCGCTCTTCCCACCGATGGGCGTCGCGACCACTCGCGAGGCGGCCGCGAGCTTCGCCAACGAGGTGGTCTTCCTGTATCTCGGCGGCTTCCTGCTCGCCGCCGCACTCGAGCATTGGCATGCGCATCACCGGATCGCGCTCAGCGTGATCGGCGCGGTCGGCACGAGTTCGCGTCGGCTCGTCCTCGGCGTCATGCTCGCGACCGCGTTCGTCTCCATGTGGATCTCGAACACCGCCACCGCTGCGATGATGTACCCCATCGCGATGGCGATCGGCGCGTTGTTCGGCACCGGCGAGGCCGCACGCAGCCAACGGGTCGCCCTGCTGCTCGGCGTCGCCTTCGCCGCGAGCATCGGCGGCATGGCGACGCTCATCGGTACGCCGCCCAACCTGATCCTCGCCGGTGCGGCACGCGAGCTGATCGGTGTCAATCTCGACTTCTTCGCCTTCCTGAAGTTCGGCCTCCCGGTGGCGGCGATCATGCTTCCCGCCTGTTGGATCCTGCTGGTCTTCGTGTTCCATCGCGAGAAGATCGAACTCGGCGCGGACGGCCTGGAGGTCCTGCAGGCACGCCGGGTGGCGCTCGGACGTCTCAAGGGCGGCGAGCGCGGCGTGCTCATCGTCTTCGTGAGCGTCGCGCTCGCGTGGTTCTTCCGCGAGCCCAAGGTGATCGGTCCGGTCACGATCCCCGGGCTCACGTCGTTCATGCCGAGTCTCACGGATGCGGGCATCGCGGTGATCGGCGCGATCGCGCTCTTCCTCGTTCCGGGCCGGCAGCAGGATGGCGGCGCGCGTCCGTTGCTCACCTGGCGCGAGGCCCGCGAGATCCCTTGGGACGTGCTGCTGCTATTCGGCGGCGGCCTCTCGCTCGCCGCAGCGATGGAGTCGAGCGGTCTTGCAGGGCAGATCGGCGTCTGGATGTCCGGCCTGCAGGGCCTGCCGCTTCCGGTCGTGCTGCTCGGCATCTCGTTCGCCACGGTGGTCGTCTCGGAGCTCGCGTCGAATGCCGCGACAGCATCGATGGGCATGCCGATCGCGGTGTCGCTCGCGCAGGCCCTCGACCAACCGCCACTCATGCTCATGATGCTCATCGGCCTCTCGGCGTCGATCGGCTTCGCGCTCCCCATGGCGACTCCGCCCAACGCGATCGTGTTCGGGAGCGGCGAGGTCACCGTGCGCGACATGGCGCGCGCCGGACTCGCACTCGACGTGGTCGGGATCGTGGTCGTCGTGGGCGTGGTGCTCGCCGTCTTCTAGGGCGCCGCGATTCCGTTATCGTTCACCATCATGCAGCGTCGCGACTACTCGTTCATCGCCGACGTCGACTCGCTCGACGCGCTTCGACGCCTGCGGCGCGGTTGGGCCGGCTGGGAGTTCGCCGAGGGCGAGTTCCGAGTGCGGCTTCGCGAGGGGGGCACTGTGCGGGCGCACGTCGACCGCGCCGAGATCGAGACCGGATTTGACGTCTCGTGCCTCGTCGCCGACTTCCTGCCCGAGCCGTCGGAACTTCCGGCGCGTGATTCGGCGTTCACGTCGCACGTCAACGAGGTCACCGTTTTCCGCGGCGTCACTTGGCTCGAGCTGCGACCCGACCTGGGGCCGCAGCACTCGATCCAGTTCAGCGGGAGCCCCAGCCTCGAGATCCCCGAGACGGCCGTCGCCAAGTGCGACTTCACCGACGCCATGGTGGTGAGCACCGAGGGGAGCACCATCCTCGTGCGGCTCGCGCTGCGACCGGGGTGGCTCGAGGTCGTGACCGACGAACAGGAGATCGCCAAGTTCCTCGAACTGCGCGCCTTTCCGTGAGCGGGGGCCTCGCCGAGGGTCTGCAGCGCGATGCGGAGGGCGTCATACGCTGCTGGTGGTGCGGCACGGACGAGATCTACGTCAGGTATCACGACGCCGAATGGGGATCGCCGGTCGTGGACGACGTCCGGCTCTTCGAGAAACTCTCGCTCGAGGGATTCCAGGCCGGACTCAGCTGGATCACCATCCTCCGCAAGCGCGAGAACTTCCGTGCGGCCTTCGCCGGCTTCGATCCGTCGCGCGTGGCCCGCTTCGGCGCCCGCGACATCAGCCGCCTGCTCGCCGACGCCGGCATCGTCCGGCATCGCGGGAAGATCGAGGCGGTGATCGGGAACGC
>JAYTNC010000487.1:0-2589 GCA_043748515.1 Gemmatimonadota bacterium
GTCTCCCCAGTGACCAGCGGCATCACGTAGTAGAGCAGCCCATCCGCGTCGCCGGAATCCAACAAGGGCAAAATGTGTGGATGCTGCAGGCGCGCCGTAGTGCGGATTTCACTCAGGAAGCGCTCGCCGCCGAGTGCGGCGGCGAGGTCCGGGTGCAGCACCTTGATCGCGACATCGCGGTCGTGCTTGAGATCGTGCGCGAGGTACACTGTCGCCATGCCGCCCGCGCCGAGTTCGCGCTCGATCCGGTAGCGGTCGGCGAGGGCCGCGGAGAGACGGTCGGTCTGCTGGGTCACGATGGAGAGGCGTCCTTGGGGCGATGGTGCCTGTTGGGGTGAGGTGGTCGCTTCGCTACTCGTCCCTGCTCCGCCAGCGCCGCCGCAGTTCATCGGCCCAGCCGACGACCACGATCACGTCGTCCCGCGTGTTCGACTGCACCGCCACGAAGGTCCGGCCATCCGGCGAGAGATCGAAATCCGAGGTCGCCATGGTCGACATCCCGACGCGCTGGCGCCGGACGATCGACAGCGTCGGGATCAGCTGCACCTCGGCCACCATCCACCCGGTGCCCGTGGCGTAGTGGATCCGACGGCTGTCCGGACCCCAGACTGGCGAGTCGCCGACACGCTGGCTGACCACTTCGATCATTCTCGTTCCGTCGACCGCGGCCAGATACACTTGCCCGAAATCCTCGGACAGGACCAGGCTGCCATCCGGGGAGAGGCGCGCCTGCGACGGGTAGTCGCCCGGCGCGATCGATGTGGACTGGCGCGTCACCGACTGCCCATCGAACTCGAACCGACCGATCCGGAACACCCCGACCGCGTCCCGGGTGAGGCCCAGCAGCCACCGGCCATCGCTCGACATCGTTGCGTGGATGAAGTTCTCCTTGGGGTCCGAGAGCAGCGTCGGCTGTCCCCTTCCGTCCAGACGCAGCCCCCAGAGCTGCCCACCCTGCGGGGTCCGGACGGTCCACGTGATGCCCTTGCCGTCGAACATCCACTCCGGCTGTCGGACCGATCCGGTGTTCGTCAACCGCGTCGCCTCACCGGTCGCGCGCGCGATCAGGTAGAGGTCGGTCTTCGGGAGCGCGGTGACCTCATCGAGGCCGGTGCTTCCGAGGACGAGGATCTGTTGCCCATCGGGCGAGAAGCGCGGGTGGGAGTACACCTGCGCGACGGTACCCAACGGCCGCGTCCTCCCACCGGTATCGACCAGCACGAGCGGTGCCGGCGCGGGCGCGACTGCGGGGCGGTGGACCAGCGTGCCACCCTCCGAGAACATGACGTTCGTCCCGCCGCTCCATGCATGCACCCGCTCGTCCAGCTCCTGCGGCGATCCTCGGAGGCGCAGCGTCGCCGGGTCGACCTGCACCGACATCAAGGTCCCGTCGGCGCGCGCATAGACGAACCGATCGTCCACGAGGCCGAGCGCCTGGACGCCGTCGACCCCGAGCGGCCGGCGGCGCCCATCGGCGAGGGAGTAGGCGTGAAGTGTCACGCCGGCGGTGTCCAGACTCGCGAAGATCACCAGCCGCTGCCGGCGGAGCACGAACGGACGCCGCTGCCGACGTTCGCCGGCCGCGGAGTCGATGGGGATCAGCGTGGTGGCCGCACCTCCGTTCGCCCCGATGCGCGAGATCCCGGTGCCGCCGCGCATGTCCTCGTACAGGATGGTATCGGGCGTCAACCAGGCGAGGCTCGCCGTCCCCCCGCTCTGCGAGGTCACCGTCGTCGGCGTGCCGCCGGCGAGCCGCACCCGCCGAATCGTCGAGTTCCCGACGACGAACGCGACCGACATCCCATCGGGTGAGATGGCGGGGTTCGCCCCGTCCTCGGTGCCCTCGATCCGCCTCGGTCGAGCGTCGTCGAGGGTGCGGACCCAGAGGCTCGAGCGACCGTCGGGCCCGATCGCGGCGAAGACGACGGTGCGCCCGTCGGCCGAGACGGCGAACGGCGTCGTGCTCAGGGTGGTGAGGAGAAGGGAATCGGTGGCGACGAGCGGGAAACGCACGACCGGCGCGGCGGTCGTGTCGCCGGTGAGGCCACGCTCGCGCCACAGTACGGCGGTGACGATCGCGAGCCCCGCGGCGAGCGCGCCCAGCGTGATCGTGACGGCGTTCCACGCGCGAGTCCGACCCGGTGTGCGCGCGGTGCCGAGTTCATCGGCGAACGCCCGGGCACTCTCGAACCGATCGGCCGGCAACTTGGCCAGCGCGGTGAACACCGCCTGCTCCACATGCGGCGGCACCGTGTCGCGCAACGTGCGCAAGGACGTCGGCTTCTCGTTCAGCACCTTGGCCACGATCGCCTGCACGCTGCTGCCGGTGAAGGGGGCGTCGCCGGCGAGCATCTCATACGTCACCGCGCCGAGCGCGTAGATGTCGCTCCGCGCGTCGATGGTGCGCTCGCCCATCGCCTGCTCGGGACTCATGTACTGCGGCGTGCCGAGACTCAGGCCGGTCTGCGTCATCCGTGCCCCGCCCGCCGACTGCACCGCGAGCGCGATGCCGAAGTCGGCGACGATCGCCTGCCCGTCGTGCAGGAGGATGTTCTCCGGCTTGATGTCGCGATGGATCACGCCCTGCCG
>JAYTNC010000488.1:0-4774 GCA_043748515.1 Gemmatimonadota bacterium
GACCTCGGAGACGATGCGGATGGTGTACGGGAACTCCTCGAACGGCGGGAGCACGCCCTGGATCGCGCGCTCGGCGAGCATGCCGTGACCGATCTCGCGGCGGCCGGTGCCGCGCATCGGCTTGGCCTCACCGGTGCAGAACGGCGGGAAGTTGTAATGGAGCATGAAGGACTTGGTGGTCTCCTTCGCGCTGTCGATCGAGTCCACACGCTGCGAATCGCTGGCGGTGCCGAGCGTCGCGACCACGAGCGCCTGGGTCTGGCCGCGCGTGAAGAGCGCCGAGCCGTGCGCGCGGGGGAGCAGCGAGGTGTCGACCGAGATGTCGCGGACGACGTTCGGCTTGCGGCCGTCGACGCGGAGGCCCGTCTCGAGCACCTGCGCACGGAGCGAGGTGTACTCGATGTCGTCGACGATCGACCCGACGAGCGGGAGGTGTTCCGGCGCGAGGACGCTCGCCATCTCGTCCTTGATCTCGGACTTCACCTTCTCGACGGCCTGGATGCGCGTCGCCTTGTCCTTCTGGTTGATCGCGGCGTCGATGCGCTTCTGGGCGGCCTTGGTGACCGACTTGCGGACGTCCTCGGGGATCTCGACGCCCGACCAGGCCATCTTCTCGATCTTGCCGAGCTTCTTGAGCAGCTCTTCCTGCATCGCCACGAGTTCCTTGATGCCGCGCTGGGCGATCGTGAGCCCCTCGACGACGTCGGCCTCGGAGACCTCGAGCGCGCCGCCTTCGACCATCATGATCGAATCCTCGGAGCCCGCGACGATCATGTCGATGTCGCTGAACTCGAGCGCCTGGAAGGTCGGGTTGAGCAGCCACTTGGACTCCACGCGTCCGACGCGGACGCCGGCGATCGGCCCGGCGAACGGGAGCTTGCTCGCGCTGAGCGCGAACGAGGTCGCGAGCAGGCCGAGCACGTCGGCGTCATTCTCCTGGTCGGCCGAGAGGACGTACAGGACGACCTGCACCTCGTTCTGGAAGCCTTCCGGGAAGAGCGGACGGATGGAGCGGTCGATGATACGGCAGGAGAGGATCTCCTCGTCGCGCGGACGGCCCTCGCGCTTGATGAAGCCCCCCGCGATCTTGCCCGCGGCGTAGGTCTTCTCCTTGTATTCGACGGTCAGCGGGAAGAACGGCAGCGGGCTCTTCTTGTCGCTGACGGTGACGGCGGCGAGGATCATGGTCTCGCCGTAGGTCACGAGCGCGGAGCCGGCGGCCTGCTTGGCCATGCGCCCGGTCTCGATGGAGAGGGTGCGGCCAGCAAAGGTCCGCTCGATACGATGCATCATTTTTGGTTTGTCTCTGATCGGTACACGAAGCGCGCGATCCGCTTCAGTGCGGTCGCGCGCTCGTGTGGGTGGGGCGCTTAGTAGCGCAGGCCGAGGTCGGCGACGAGCTTGCGGTAGGCGTCGATTTCCGTTCGCTTCAGGTAGTCGAGATGCCGGCGACGCTGGCTGACCATCTTGAGGAGCCCACGGCGACCGTGGTGGTCCTTCTTGTGGGCGCGGAAGTGATCCGTGAGGTAGTTGATACGCTCAGTGAGCACCGCGACCTGGACCTGTGACGAGCCCGTGTCGGTCTCGTGCTTGCGATGATTGTCGATCGCTGCCGTCTTGACGAACGCCATCCCAGAAATCCTTGCCTGCGAGCGCAGTGCGTTTGGAATACAGTTTCCGTTGTAGCACGGAAACTTAGCAGTGCCCCCCAATCCTGTAAAGGCCTGCCCATGCGAGAGATAACCCGGCCGGCCGGCACCGGCGGACCGGCCGCTCGATCCGCCGCGCCGGACCCGATCAGGCGGCGAACCACCCGGTCACGAGTCGCTTCAGGTCATTGAACGTCACCGTGAGGAACAGCGCCCCGATCGCGACGAGCCCGATCCGCGCGTACCACTCCTTCACCATCGGATGGAACGGCTTGCGCCACGCGGCCTCGGCGACCTGCAGCACGATCTGGCCGCCGTCGAGCAGCGGGATCGGCAGGAGATTCAGCACCGCGAGGTTCACGCTCAGGAACGCGATGAGCATCCAGAGGTTCTCGCCGCCCGACTGCGCCGCCGCCACGCTCGAACGCGCGATCTCGACCGGACCGCCGAGCTGCGACACCGAGACGTCGCCGCTGAAGAGATTGCCGAGCACCTTCACCACGTTGTCGGCCATCCCCCACGTGAGCGTCCAGCCGCCGCGGACCGCCTCACCCGCGCTCACCGGCTCGCGGATGATGTTCTGCCCCACACCCACGCCGATCCGGCCGACCGTCTCCTTGTCTCCGGCAGCGGTCGTGACCTCCTGCGACTCGGGCGTCATCACGATCGTGACGCGCTCCGCGCCGCGGGCCACGGCGAACGTGACCGGCTTCCCCGGCGCCGACGAGACCGCCTCGAGCACCTCGTCCCACCGCGTCACGGCCTTGCCGTCGATCGCCACCACGCTGTCGCCCTTCATCATGCCCGCAAGCGCCGCCGGCTTGCCGACCACGACCGTGTCGACCACGGGCGTGACGTAGCCCTTGCCGTACCAGCCCACGACCCCCGTGGAGACCACGAGCGCGAGCACGACGTTCATGAAGACGCCGGCCAGCAGGATCACAAGCCGTGGCGCGAGGCGCTTCGACTCGAACCAGCGATCGGGCGGGATCGGCAGCGGCCCGTGCGGGATCATCGAATGCTCGTCCCAGTGCTTCGACTTCTCCGCCTCCGGCGCCTCGGCACCGCCCTCAAGCACCGCGGCGGTCTCGTCCTCCTTGCTCGCCATGCGTACGTAGCCGCCGATCGGCAGCCACGAGAGCGCGTACTCGGTCTCGCCGCGCCGGAAGCTCACGAGCGGCGAGCCCCAGCCGAGCGAGAAGCGCGGGGCGTAGACACCGGCCCACTTGGCGGCGAGGAAATGCCCGAGCTCGTGCACGAAGATCACGAGTCCCAGCACCAGCAACGGGGCGAGCCAGCTCAGCATCAGCGATACTCCTGCACGAGGACGCGCGCCGCGGCATCAGCCGCGATCAGCGCGGGAAGGTCATCACCAGAACGGTCACCGAGGCGCGACAGTGCCAACTCGATCGCGCCCGGGATCCCGCTGAACTTCAAGGTACCGCTCAGGAAGCGGGCGACCGCCGCCTCGTTCGCCGCGTTGAACACCGCCGGCGCTGCTCCGCCGCGGATCCCCGCCGCGATGCCGAGCCCGAGCGTCGGGAAGGCATCGTGGCGCACGGGCTCGAACGACAGCGGACTCGACGCGACCGGATCGAATCGTGGTACCCCGTTGTCCTCGAGGCGGTCCGGATATCCGAGCGCGTAGAGCACCGGAAGTTCCATGGAAGGAACGCCCATCTGCGCGATGACGCTGCCGTCCTCGAACTCGACCATCGAATGCACGATGCTCTGCGGATGCACCACGACTTCGATCCGCTCGTACGGCACGCCGAACAGCACATGCGCCTCGATCACCTCGAGCGCCTTGTTCGCGAGCGACGCGCTGTCGACGGTGATCTTCCGGCCCATCGACCAGGTCGGGTGATTGAGCGCGTCCTCGAGCGTCGCCGCGCGGATGCGCTCCGTCTCCCAAGTGCGGAACGGGCCGCCGGACGCCGTGATGATGAACCGGCGCACGCCGGCGACGGGCAGCAGTCCTGGCCCCGCACCGCCGACCCGTCCGGCGAGGCATTGCAGCAGCGCCGAGTGCTCGGAGTCGACGGGGACGACCTCACCGCCGCCCGCGCGCGCGGCGCGTTGCACCAGCGCGCCGCCGACGACGAGCGATTCCTTGTTCGCGAGCGCGACGCGCTTCCCCGCCGTCACGGCGGCGAGCGTGGCCTCGAGCCCCGCCGCGCCGACGACCGCGTTGAGCACGATCTCGGCATCCGGATGCGTCGCGGCCCGCACCAGGCACTCTCGTCCGCCGCACCAGCCGGTGGGGAGCGGCGCGGCGCCCGCGTCGACGAGGCCGATGAGCGACGGGTTCCAGCGCGCTGCGGCCGTCGCGAGTCCCGCGCGGTTGCCGTTCGCGGTCATCGCGACGAACCGGAACCGGTCGGGATGCCGCGCGACCACGCGCTGCGCCGTCTCGCCGATCGAACCGGTCGCGCCGAGGAGCGCGATGCCGGTGGTGCGGCTCACGCGCCGACCTTGAGCAGGGCGTCGAGCAGCACGTAGGCGAGCGGGATCGTGAAGAGCAGCGAGTCCACGCGATCGAGCACGCCGCCATGCCCCGGGATCAGCGCCGAGCTGTCCTTGACGCCCGCTTGCCGCTTGAGCATCGACTCGACGAGATCGCCGACCTGCGCCGCCGCGCTCATCGCGACGCCGAAGATCAACAGGCCCGTGATCGAGAGTCCGAGCTTGGCATACGGTTGCAGCAGGAACGTGAAGTACGCCCACGTCGCGACCACGCACGTCCCGACCGCGCCGACTGCGCCGGCGATCGTCTTGCCCGGGCTCACCGACGGCATCAGCTTGCGCTTGCCGAACAGCTTCCCGAAGAAGAACGCGCCGCTGTCGTTGAGCCAGGTGAGCACGAGCGGCAGCATGAGCAGGAGCGCACCCGCGAGCGCACCGATGGCGAAGCGATGGTAGCGGAGTGCGTACGCGAAGGCGAGCATGCCGCCGGTGTACCAGGCGCCGAAGAGCGTGGTCGCGACCGATTCCATGGGGTGCCCCGTCGGGCCACGCGTCCAGAGCGCGACCGTGAGCAGCAGCGGCGCGACGAGCGCGACCATGCCGAGGGGCGGCACCCAGAGTCCGAGATGCACGGCATGCGTCGCGAGCGGGATCAGCGC
>JAYTNC010000489.1:0-3224 GCA_043748515.1 Gemmatimonadota bacterium
CCCGCGCGTGAGCCGACGCCGGCGGAGGCCGTCGCCGCGGTAGAGGTCCGAACGGAGCACATAAGGGTCGGCGTACTCGAGTTCGCCCTGCACCGACCCCGAGCCGGGCAGCGGCGTGCTCACGTCGAGTGAGTTGCGACGGCCGAGCCGGTCGCGATCGCCATTCAATGAGAGCGAGTAGAGTCCCGTGGTGCTGCGCGCGTCGTTCGCCACGTAGACGAGCGTCGCGTTGTCGGTGAAGCGCGGGAAGCGCGCGACGAACCCGTGACGCGTGAGCGTGGTGATCGCCGTGAGCGACGCGTCGGCGGCGCCCTCGGGCGCCAGCCCGGCGACGTCGCGCGTGACCAGGTCGCGCGTCACCAGGTCGCGCGTCACCGAGTCGCGCCAAGCGGCCCAGCGCGCCGTAAAGCTCTCGCCGAACGCGTCGCGGGCGTTGGCGTCGTGCCGCCAGGGGATCAGGCGGCCGCTCGAGGCCTCCACGAGCCGCCCCATGCGCGCGGTGTCGCCCCGCGTGACGGCGTAACTCCCATAGAGGTACGCGCGGTTGCCGCCGGGGAAGCGCGGCGATTCGAGCGAGAGCGCGTCGAGCGGCGGCAACTCACCGGCGATCGCCGCCGCGCGCACGTACGCCGGGAACTCGCTCCCCGCGAGACGTCCGCCGCCGGTGATCGCGGTCTCGTAGTGCACCGCGAGCCCCTCGACGATCCACGAGGGCGCGTAACTGTTGGGAAAGAACGGCGCCGCGCGGCCGAAGACGCGTTGCGCGAGCGCCCAGAGCCCGCGCACGCGATCGAGATGGAAGATGTGCGTGAGCTCGTGCGTGACGAGCAGCGCGTTCCAGTCCGCATGGTTGCGGAGCGCGAGCTCCTCCACCGGCGGGCGCGCGTAGATCACGATCCGGTTGGTCGGATACGGCGTCGCGTAGCCGTTGGCGTAGTCGACGTTGTCCGCGACGACGATGTCGATGGTGCCGCGCGGCGGCACGAGATCGTCACTCAGCCGCGCGTACGCGAACTCGGCGTTGGCCGCGGTGCGGCGCGCGAGCGTTTCGAGCTCGTCGGTGTAGTGGATCCGGAAGTGGTCGGTGCGGAGCGTGCGCCACGCGAGCTGCGGACGCACCTGGGCGTGGGCGGCGAGCGGCACGAGCGCGCCGCCGAGCAGGCTTCCGCAGAGGCTGAGGCACAGCCCGGCGCAGAGTCGGGCGAGCCGCCGGAGGAGGAGAAGATCACGCGGGTGGGTCACCTCGCCTAGTCTACGGCCTGAGGCCGGCCGACGCACCCCACCCGCGCCTTCTCCCGCCGCGCGGTCACATTCCATATATTCGCCGGATTCCCCAGCCCTCACGCTCTTGTCCACTCGCTGTGCCGTTTGCGGTCGTGAGAACGACCCCGCATCGAAGTTCTGCATCGACTGCGGCAAGCCCATCGCGCAGAGCGGTGCGGTGAGCGCGGCGCTTGGCGAGACGATCGGCGGGGTCCAGCATGAGGACGCCAAGGCCAAGTTCGGTGTTCCGCCCACGCGCGTCTCGGTGAGCCCGGCAGCCGCCGGCCTGCCCTCGGCTCCAGGCGCGGCTCCTGCGGCGAGCCCGGCGCGGCCCGGACCGGTTATCCCGCCGCTCTCTTCGATGCCGCCCGGGAAGGCGCCCTGCCCCACCTGCGGGCATGCCGTCGATCCGTCCATGCCGTTCTGCCCCAAGTGCGGTGGACGCGTCGCCACCCAGCCGACCCAGCCCTCCGCGTCGCGCGCTCTCTGCGCCTCCTGCGGCACGCCCGTGATCCCCGGCTCGGACGTCTTCTGCGCCAAGTGCGGCGCGCGCGTCGCGAGTACCTCGACGGCTCCCACGCCGGCCGTGGGCACCGCGACCTTCTCGGCGCGCAGCGCCGGGAGCGGCCCGAAACTCTCCCTGCTCGACGGCACCGGCGCCGTGAAACGCACCGAGAACCTGCCCGGCCCCGAGGCCACGCTCGGCCGCTCCGACGGCGAGCTGCGCTTCCCCGACGACACCTTCATGAGCCCGGTGCACGCCCAGCTCTCGCTGCGCGACAACCAGCTCTACGTGCGCGACCTCGGCTCCCGGAACGGCACTTGGCTCTTCGTCGACGAGCCGTACAAACTGCAGGACGGCGACACCGTGCTCGTCGGATCGCAGCTCCTGCGCTTCCGCCGCCTCGGCTACCCCGGTCCCCAGCCAGCCGAGGCCGATGCCACGAGGCGCCTTGGATCGTCCACCCCGAGTGCCGACATCGCGGTGATGCAGCAGCTCCGCGCCGACGGCAGTGCCCGCGACAACTGTCACCTCTCGCCGAGCCGCAACGTCGTGATCGGGCGGTCAGAGGGGGATTGGCTCTTCCCGTACGACAAGACGATGAGCGGCCGCCACGCCGAAGTGCGCAACGAGGATCTCGAGTTCATCGTGATCGACCTCGGCAGCCGCAACGGCATCGCGATCGCGGTGCGCGGCGAGCGGCAGGTGAAGCCGGGCCAGCGCATCCTGATCGGCGACCAGACCCTGCGTGTGGAGAGCTTGTGAGCGACCAGAAAGTCTGCCCGACCTGCAGCACCGAGTATCCGCTCAGCGAACGCTTCTGCCCGCGCGACGGGTCGGCGCTGCGCTCGGCGGTGCAGTCGGAGGACCTGCTCGGCTCGATCGTCGCCGACCGCTACCACATCCTGAAGAAGCTCGGCGAAGGTGGCATGGGCACGGTCTATCTGGCCGAGCACGTGAAGATGGGACGCAAGAGCGCACTCAAGGTGATGAACCCGGGGATGAACACCGACCCCGACGCGATCGCGCGCTTCAACCGCGAGGCGAGCAACGCGTCGCGGCTCTCGCATCCGAACATCTGCGGCATCTACGATTTCGGCGAGACGACGGACGGGATGATCTACCTCGCGATGGAATTCATCGAGGGGTCGTCGCTGACGTCGCTGATCGAGAAGGCGGGCCAGCTCCCGCCGTCGCGCGCCGCGAGCATCGTGCACCAGACGGCCGACGCGCTGCAGGTCGCGCACGACGCGGGGATCGTCCACCGCGACCTGAAGCCGGACAACATCATGGTGACCAAGAACCGTGATGGCTCCGACCTCGTGAAGGTCGTGGACTTCGGCATCGCGAAGGCGAGCTCGAGCGACGCGCAGAAGGTGACGAAGACGGGCATGGTGGTCGGCACGCCGGAGTACATGAGCCCCGAGCAGCTCGCGGGCGACAAGCTCGACGGGCGCTC
>JAYTNC010000490.1:0-1501 GCA_043748515.1 Gemmatimonadota bacterium
GTTCCTGAGTTCGCGGCATAGTCGAGGCCCTGATGCTGGCGCCAGGTGCCGAGCACCGGATGCTTGCGGCGCCCGAAGTTGCTCGAGATGCGGCGGAACGAGACCGGGGTGCGCAGGAAACTGGCCGCGAGCGAACGCCCCTTCTGGTCGTAGTACTTGCTGCGGCCGTTGTCGACGTCCATGCGGATCGCCTGCACCTCGGTGCCGGCGCGCTGGAGCCCCGCGGCGATCACGGTGCCGATCTTCACGATTCCCGTCGGCAGCGACTGACGTTCGAAGAGCACGCGCACCTCGTCGCCCTGCTGCAGTTCCCGCGACATGTCGACGCGGTATTCATAGATGTCGGCGATGCCCCACGCGAGTTCCTGCCGCGCGCGCGCCGGGAGCAGATCCTTGGCGCCCTGCTCCACCGCTTCGTAGAGCGACGACTGCACCACGCCGCGCACGAGCACGGTGTCGGTGGTCCACGGGAGTCGTTCGTCGCTGGTGACCCAGGCCGAGTCGGCGCGCGTGACGCGCACGATGCGGTCGACGCCGAGGAAGAATCGCACTTCCTGCGCTTCGCGCGACGCGGTGTCGCCGCTCACTTCGATGGTGAGTCCCGCGGGGATGCGGCGCGGATCGAGCGGCGTCGCGGCGATCACGCGCGCGGCGTCGCTGCCCGTGAGCCCGCGGCGCAACAGCAGTTCGGTGAGCGTCTCGCCCGAGCCGAGCGTGTCCTTCTCGAACCAACGGCGCGCAACCGACACGTCGAACAGCTCACCGGGACGCCCCGGCTTCGGGGCCGGCAGGCGGTACGCGGCGATCGCGAGACCCGCGACGACCGCACCGGTGAGGAGACGCGAGAGGCGCGTGCTCAATCCATCTGTCTCCGAATGAACGTCGGGATCTCCATGTCGCTCAGATCCTCCAACGGGCGCGACTGCGGGCGCGGCTTGGGCGCCGCGTTGCCGCCGCTCCCGATGCCGCCCGGGTGGCCTCCGCCGATGTTCACGCCCGTCGACGCGCGATTGCGCTGCGCGGGGTCGAGCGGGATGATCGGCGTCGCGGCGTTGCGGCCGAGCAGCCCGCTCGGCTGCTGCGCCTTCTTCTGCTCGAAGCCCGTCGCGATCACGGTGACGCGCACCTCGCCCTGCATCGCCGGCTCGGAGACCGCGCCGAAGATGATCTCGCACTCCTCGCCCACCGCTTCCTTCACGATGTCGGAGATGGTGTTCACGTCGCCGAGCGTCATCTCGTTGCCGCCGGTGATGTTGATCAGCACGCCACGCGCGCCGGCGATGGTCACGCTGTCGAGCAGCGGGCTCTCGATCGCCATCTTGGCGGCGTCGACGGCGCGGTTCTCGCCGCGGCCGATGCCGGTGCCCATGATCGCCGAGCCGCCGTCCTTCATGACCGTGCGCACGTCGGCGAAGTCGACGTTCACGATGCCGGCCTGCGTGATGATGCTCGAGATGCCGCCGGTCGCCTGCAGGAGGACCTCGTCGGCCTTCTTGAGCGC
>JAYTNC010000491.1:0-2416 GCA_043748515.1 Gemmatimonadota bacterium
GATCGCGTCATTGATCAGCACGGTCCCCGCCTGCAACCGCTTCGCCACTGCGAGGCCGCGCGCGCGGTCACTCGTCCAGACGCTCGCCGAGAGTCCGAACTCGCTGCGGTTCGCGCGCGCGATCGCTTCGTCGGCATCGCGCACCTTCACCACGGGAAGCAGCGGGCCGAAGGTCTCCTCGCGGAGCACGCGCATCGTCTCGTCCACGTTCGTCAGCAGCGTGGGCGGGAAGAAGCAGTCGCCCTCCGGCGCCGGCGCCTGCGCCGCGATCGTCGCGCCGCGGGAGACGGCGTCCTCGCACTGCGCGGCGATGGTCGCTTTCGCCTGCGGACGGATGAGCGGCCCGACTTCGCTCGCCGCGTCGGAGCCCGGTCCGACCTTCAGCGCCCTGACGGCGCGCGACATCGCCTCGACGAACGCGTCGTAGACCGGTGCCTCGACGAAGATCCGCTTGGGGGCGACGCACGTCTGCCCGGCGTTCGAGAAGCGCGTCCACGCGATCCCGTCGGCCGCGTAGCGCACGTCGGCGTCGGCGAGGACGATCGCGGCGTCGCTGCCTCCGAGCTCGAGCGAGCAGGGGATCAGCTGTTCGGCGCAGGCGATCGCGACCTTGCGGCCGGCGGCCTCGCCGCCGGTGAACATCATCTTGTCGACGCCGGCGCGAGTGAGCGCGGCGCCTGTGACGGCGTCGCCCTGGAGGACGTGCAGCAGGCCGTCGGGAAGCCCCGCCTCGCGGAAGAGCTCCTCGATCACGGCCGCCGAGGCGGGCGTGTACTCGCTCGGCTTGATGATCGCGGCGTTGCCGCAGGCGAGGGCGGGGAGCGCGCAGCTCGTCGGGAGGAAGAACGGATAGTTCCACGGCGCGATGATGCCGATGACGCCGAGCGGTGTGCGTTCGACGCGGACGCGCTTGCGCCACATCGTCATGCCGGCGACGCCGCGCCAGTCGCCCCGCAGGAAGCGTGGTGCGTTCTTCGCGACCCAGCCGGCGAAATCGAGCGCGACCGTGACGTCGGCGCCGAGGGCGTCGACGAGCGGCTTGCCCGACTCGCGCGTGATGATCGCCGCGATCTCGTCGCTGCGGCGCATGAGCGCGGCGCGGAATCGTTCGATCACCCGGGCGCGTTCGGCCGGCGTCGTGGCCGCCCAGGCGGGCTGCGCGGCGCGGGCCCTGGCGACGGCCATGGCGACGGCGGCCTCGTCGGCGGACTCCCATCGGCGCCAGACCTCCCCGGTCGCGGGGTCCCGGGACTCCACGGGACGTCGGACGAACAGGGCGGGGACCGAAGCGAGTCCGGGCGCGACGGCCGGGGCCGATGGAGGTGTCACAGGGGAGGCGGTCATCTGTATGTAAAGTGACACCCCCGACCCTCACGGGGTACTACGGGATGTGAAGGCCAATTCGATGGACGGGGTGATTCCCCTTGAATCGCCGTGGCGCGGAGCGCAGTCGGCGGGGCATACTCCCCGCACCTCGCTCATGACCGACACACCGCCCGGCAACTCCATCGACCCGACGCTTCCCCTGCGTGCCAAGGCAGGGGACCGTCAAGCCTTCGCGCAGCTCGTGGACGTGATGTATCCGCGCTCGTTGCGGTTCGCCCTCCACATGGTGGGCAACCGCGAGGACGCGGAGGAAGCGGTGCAGGACGCGTTCGTCCGGGTCTATCACAATCTCGGTCGGTTCCGCGACGACGCGCGGTTCGAGCCATGGCTGTTCCGGATCCTCGCGAACCGGTGCCGCAGCCTGATGGAGAAACGGCGACGGCACGCGGTGGTGATCCAGTACGGAGAGGTGCCGGAGCGGGGCGGTCCGCCGCCGGCCGAGAACGACAAGGATTGGACCGAAGAGGTGTACCGGATCCTGGCGACGCTGCCGGTCGAACAGAAGGAAGCGTTCCTGCTCCGGCATGTGGAGGACATGGCGTACGAGGACATCGCCGCGGTGACGGGCGTGCGACTCAGCGCCTTGAGAATGCGGGTCAAACGGGCGTGCGACGTGTTGCGAGCGCGCCTAACCGAGGTGATACGGGATGAATGAAGGATCCGATCGACTCATCGAGCGCGTGCGCTCCACGTTGCGGGAGGCTCCGGAAGCGGTGCCCGACCCGCGCGCGGTCGCGCAGCTGCTCAGCGTGGTGTGGGAATCGCCGAAGCCCTCCGCCGTGCAGCGCTGGCTCGACGCCTGGCGCCTGCCGTCATTCTCCGGTGTGGGCGCGACGGTGCTCGCCGGCGTCGCCCTGCTCGCCGGTTTCGTGACGCGCGGCGCGGTGGACGAGCGGCCGGCGCGTGATCCGCTCACGGCGAGCGGACCGCAGACCGGCGAGTTCCCGGTGCAGTTCGCGTCCGTCGTCAGCAGCGAGACCGCGCCGGTGCTCACGCAGTTCGTGCTCGACGACGCCAAGGCGCGGCGCGT
>JAYTNC010000492.1:0-14320 GCA_043748515.1 Gemmatimonadota bacterium
CGAACAAGCGACTTCTCGTCGAGCGCGTCGAGCGCCACCGTAACGGGGAGCCGACCCACCAGCTCCGGGATCAGGCCGTAACGCAGCAGATCGTCCGGCTCGACCTCGCTGAACATCTTCGTCTGCGCCAGCTTCTTGTCGCGCGCGGCAGTGCCGTTGAAGCCGATCTGCCTGCGCCCCGTGCGAGCCTCGATGATCTTCTCGAGCCCGTCGAACGCGCCGCCGCAGATGAACAGAATGTCCTTGGTGTTGAGCTGGATGTACTCCTGCTGCGGGTGCTTGCGTCCGCCCTGCGGGGGAACCGACGCCACCGTCCCTTCGATGATCTTGAGCAGCGCCTGCTGCACGCCCTCGCCCGAGACGTCGCGCGTGATGCTCGGGTTCTCCGACTTGCGCGCGATCTTGTCGATCTCGTCGATGTAGACGATGCCGCGCTCGCACTCGGTGACGTTGAAGTCGCCCGCCTGCAGCAGCCGCACGAGGATGTTCTCGACGTCCTCGCCCACATAGCCCGCTTCGGTCAGCGTCGTCGCGTCGGCGATCGTGAACGGCACGTCGAGGATGCGCGCGAGCGTCTGCGCGAGCAGCGTCTTGCCGACGCCGGTGGGGCCGAGGAGCAGGATGTTGGACTTGTCGAGTTCGACGTCGTTCTCGCGCTTGGCGCCCGAGTTGATGCGCTTGTAGTGGTTGTAGACCGCCACCGCCAGCGCCTTCTTGGCTCCTTCCTGACCGATCACGTACTGGTCGAGCACGCCCTTGATCTCGAGCGGGGCGGGGACCGTCGTGACCGTGTCCGTGACCTCGCGCTCCTCATCCTCCGCGAGGATCTCGTTGCAGAGCGCGATGCACTCGTTGCAGATGTAGACGGACGGTCCGGAGATGAACTTCCGGACGGCGTCCTTCGACTTTCCGCAGAAGGAGCAACGCAGATGGCGGTCGTGGGACATCGGGAGGGGGGACGGGGAATTGCGGTTGGCGCGCCAGAGGGCATGACTGCCGAACGACGAGCCGCTTTCAGATGAGTAACAGTGCACCCCGAGAGGGGCAAGCGAATCGGCCGCGGGCTCGTGAAATGATTCACAAACCCGCGGCCCTCCGGCCTACTTCGCGGCCGTCAACTGGGTGGCCATGATCTCGTCGCGATTGGTCACGACCATGTCGATCATGCCGTAGCCCTTCGCCTCCTCCGCGCTCATGAACCGGTCGCGGTCCACGTCGCGCTCGATCTGTTCCAGCGGCCGGCCGGTGTGCTTGGCCATGAGCTCGTTCATCTTCGCGCGCAGGTAGATGATCTCGCGCGCCTGGATCTCGATATCCGACGCCGTGCCCGACGCGCCGCCCGAGGGCTGGTGGATCATGATCCGCGAGTGCGGCAGCGCCGACCGCTTGCCGTTGCGGCCCGCCGCGAGCAGGAACGCGCCCATCGACGCCGCGAGACCCATGCAGATGGTGTTCACCGGCGACTTCAGGAACTGCATCGTGTCGTAGATCGCGAGTCCCGCCGAGACGCTGCCGCCCGGTGAGTTGATGTACAGATGGATGTCGCGCCCCGGGTTGTCGGCCTCGAGGAACAACATCTGCGCGATGATCATGTTCGCCACGTCGTCGTTGATCGGCGTGCCGAGGAAGATGATGCGGTCCATCAGCAGGCGGCTGTAGACGTCGTAGCTGCGCTCGCCGCGGCTGGAGCGCTCGATGACGTACGGATTCGGGATGATGGCCATTGCGCGTAGTCTCCTGGGGTCGGTTCGGTTACGCCTGTTCCACGGTGCTCTGACCGAGGAGCCACGTGAAGACGCGCTCCTCGGTGATGCTCCGCTCGAGCTCGCGGAGCCTTCCGGCCTTCTGCAACGATGCATACAGCTGGCCCACCTCGAGCCCGCGCACGCCGGCGAGCTCCGCCACCTTGTCGTCCACGTCGCCCTCGGTCGCCGCAAGCTTCTCGCGCTCGGCGATCGTGTCGAGGATCAGGTCGCGGCGCACCTGCTTCTCCGCCATCCCCTTGATCTCGTCGGCGAACTTGAGGAACTCCTCCTGCGGGATCTTGTACGCCTCGGCGTACGCCTGCACCATCTGCTTCACCCAGCTCGGCGGGATGTCGAACGGGTTCGCCGTGACGATCTCGTCGAGCAGCTGCGTCCGCGCCGCCGAATCGGCCTCGCGCACCGCCGACTCGCTCAGGTCCTTCTTCACCACGGCCGTGAACGCCGCGAGCGACTCGAAATCGCCCATCTCGCGCGCGAACGCGTCGTCGAGCGCGGGGAGCGACTTGCGCTTCACCTCGGTGAGCGTGGCGTGGACCATCTTCGACTTGCCGCGCTGCGACTCGTCGGGGAAGTCCTCGGGCCACTTCACCATCTGCTCCTTCGTCTCGCCCTGCGCGAGCGTCATCACGAGCTCCTCGATCGGCGCGATCGCCTGACCGGCGCCCATCACGACGCGGTAGTCCTTGCCATCGGGCATCGTGCCGTCCTCGTCCGCCGTCGCGAGCATCACCGTCACGAGGTCACCCTCGAGCGGCTTGCCATCGGCCGGCTGCCAGGCGGCGCGCTGATCGCGCAGCTGATCGAGCTGCTCCTGCACCTGCTCGTCGGTGACCGCGTCCTTCGGGCGCATCACGCGGAAACCGCTGAGCTTCTCGAGCTTGATCTCGGGGCGCACTTCGCAGTGCAGCTCGAAGCTGAGCCCGTCGTCCTCGCCGAACTTCACGTCGTGCGCATGCGGCTGCGTCACGAGCTCGAGCTTCTCCTTGGAGAGCACCGCCTCGAATGCCTCGCGCAGGAGCGCCTCCACGGCCTCCTGGTCGATCGCCTGCGCATACTGCTTGCGGATCATCGCGGTCGGCGCCTTGCCCGGGCGGAAGCCCGGGATGCGGACCTGCTTGGCGACGCGGCCGGCGGCCTTGTTGCGCGCCTCGGCGACGCGGGCGGGCGGGACGGAGACCTGGAGGCGGCGCTCCACTCCCTCGCTCTTGGTAACGGTGATCTGGATATCCATATGCGTCAGTGGTGCGTGAAGGTCGATTAGGGCACGAAACCCCGCCGCCGGAGCCCGGCAACGGGGGCAACTATAGAGCGGAAACTAAGGGGCGGATGCGGGGTGGCCAAGGGCGAGCCGGGTCGACGCGGCCTTCCGCCGCCCCCGAATGCCCAGGTACAGCGGCAGCCCCATCGCGAGGATCCCCCCCACGACGGCCAGCCAATAGCCGTGCCGAGCCGTCACCGCGATCGGCATGATTCCGTTCGCAGCATACAGCACGAGCGGCAGCGCGAACGGCGCCACAGTTGCCGCCCACTTGGTCGGCGGGACGATCGCCAGCATCAGACGGCTGATCACCACGCCCGTGACGTACCACCCGATCCAGTTGGTGAGCGGCATGCCATGGAAGAGCGGGCCTCCCAGCCATTCCGGCACCCAGCCCGGGAGCTTCTGGAGGTCCCACACCCAGTGCGCCGGCTGAATATTGGTCATCTGCACTTCCATCGGTACGTCCCAAGCGGTCAGGAAGGCGCCCGCCACGAACGCCCAGCGCCAGCGCGTCGCGTTGGAGTCGTCGGAGACCATGATCCGCGCGCAGATCGCGAGCGAGCCATAGAGCATGTAGTACCACGAGATCGGGATCGCGTACGGCACGTCACCGGCGATCATGTAGCCGAGCATCGGGGTGTAGTGATACGGGCCGAACGGCAGGCCGATGTTGGTGCCGCCGAGCTCCGAGAGCAGCGCGACGCCGCTCGCCACCACGAAGACCGCGAGCGCCGTGCCCCAGCCCCACCGCGGCGCCGAGTGCATCAGCGCGGCGAGCATGCCGAGCACGATGTAGACCTGCCCGGAGTACTTCCAGCCGAACTCGTAGACGCTCTGCGTGTACGGCCCCTGCATCCAGATCGGGAACTCACCCGCGAGGATCGTCACCATCGCCGCGGTGGAAAAGGCGATCAGCGCGAGATGGGCGACGAGCAGCACGTGCGCGGCGCGATCCAACGGGTACTCGGTTGTGCCGCGGGCGGTCAGGCGCACAGGACCATCTCCTCCGGACGCGAGAGGACCCGTTGGCCCCACTCGATGGTGGGACCGTCGCAGCCGGCGGGTGCCGGTTCGGCCCCCGAACGCCAGACGGTCCAGAGCAGGCTGGCGCGCGCGAGGTGGCCCACGCGGGCGCGCACCGTGAACGAGTCGTAGTTGTTGCGCTCGATCGCGCCGAGGATCGCGGCGTAGCCGTCGGCGCAGGCGCGGGCGCAGCGCTGCGCGTCGGGTGCAAGGAGCGCGATGCCCGGCGACGCCGCGCGATACAGTGCGCGCGCGCGCGCGACCTCGTGCTGCATGAGCTGCGTCCAGCGCGGGTCGTCCTTCAGCGTCGGGTCGTGCAGCACACGGTCGGCGCTCAGGCCGAAGGTCGCGAGGTCGGCGTCGGGGAGGTAGCAGCGGCCGCGGGCCGCATCCTCGCCGACGTCCCGCAGGATGTTCGTGAGCTGCATCGCGACGCCCAGCGTGCGCGCGTAGCGGATGGCGCGCTCGCGCACCTCCTCGCCGCCGGTGACGCCGAAGATGAACGTGCACATCGAGCCGACCGACGACGCGACGCCTTCGCAGTAGCCGGTGAGGTCCGCCCAGGTGCCGTAGTGCGCGGGCTGCAGGTCGCAGGCCACGCCATTGAGCAGTTCCTCGAGCACGTCGGCGGGCACCTTGAACTCCTGCACCGTGCGCCAGAGTTCGCGGAAGACGGGCCCTTCCGGCCGGCCGGCGATCGCCTCGGCGACGCCGGCGCGGTAGAGATGGAGTTCCGCAGTGAGGAGCGCGCGGTCGCGTCCCTCGGCGCGGTCGACGATGTCGTCGGCGAGCCGGCAGAAGGCGTACACGGCATACGCACCGCGCCGCTTGCGGGCGGGGAGGAAGCTGCTGGCGAGCGCGAAGGTGCGGGCGTGTGCGCGCGTGATCGACTCGCAGTGCTGCGCGTCGGCCCGCTGGAGCTGTTCGTCCGTCTCATCGCGGAGACCGGGAAGGCCCATCATGCGGCGTCCCCGATCAGCTCGGCCACGATCTTGCCGGAACTGATCACGCCGGGCAGGCCGGCGCCCGGGTGCGTTCCCGCGCCGGCGAAGTAGAGGTTGGGGATGTCCTCGCTCTTGTTGTGCGGCCGGAACCAGGCCGACTGCAGGAGCGTGGGCTGCACCGAGAAGGCGCTCCCCATGTGGCTCGAGAGCGTGTCGCGGAAGTGGAGCGGGTCGATGCGCATCTCCGAGACGATGTGCTTGGAGAGCCCGGGCATGTAGCGCTCCTCGAGGTACTTCATGATGGCGTCGCGGTACGGCTGTGCCGCTTTCTTCCAGTCGGTCGCGCCGCCGAGATGCGGCACCGGGGAGAGCACATACCAGGAGTCGCAGCCCGGCGGCGCCAGCGACGGATCGGTCGCGGTGGGGCGGTGCAGGTAGAGCGAGAAGTCCTTGGCGAGCGTCTTCGCGTCGAAGACCTCCGTGAGGAGCTCCTTGTAGCGCGGGCCCATGATGATCTCATGGTGCGCGATGTCGTCGTACTTCCGGTCGGTGCCGAAGTAGATCACGAAGAGCGACATCGAATAGTCGATCTTGTCGAGCTTGGCGTCGGTGTACTTGCGGCGGAAGCGCGGCGCGACGAGGTGCTTGTACGTGAACGCGACGTCGCCGTTGCTCACCACCGCGTCGGCCGCGAGGACCTCGCCGCTCGCGAGGCGTACGCCGGTCGCGGTGCCGGTGCGCTCGTCGATCACGATCTCGGAGACCTTCGTGGAGAGCCGGAGCGTCCCGCCGATGTCGTCGAACAGCCGCACGAAGGCCTCGACGAGCTTGCCGGTGCCGCCCATGGCGAACCAGACGCCCCACTTCTGCTCGAGGTGATGGATGAGCGCGTAGATCGAGGTCGTATGGAACGGATTGCCGCCCACGAGTAGCGGGTGGAACGAGAAGACCTGACGGAGCCGCTCGTCCTTGATGTACGCGTTCGCCATGCCGGCGACCGAGCGGTCGGCGCGCAGCTTGATGAGGTCGGGGAGGACCTTCAGCATGTCGGTGAACTTCCCGAAGGGCTTGTCGATGAGAGCCATGCCGGTATCGAAGACGGCCTCGCTCTGCCGGACGAACTTCAGGTACCCGGCCTCGTCCGCCGGATTGAAGGCGCGGATCTGCCTGAGCAGGTTCGCGCGGTCGCCGTTGTAGGTGAATATCGACCCGTCCTCGAACCGGATGCGGTAGAACGGGTCGATCGGCACGATATTCACATAATCGGCGGTCTTCTTCCCCGCGAGCGTGAAGAGGTCGTCGATCAGCCACGGGGCCGTGATGATCGTCGGGCCGCCGTCGAACGTGAACCCGTCCTGCTTGTAGACGTAGGCCCGCCCGCCCGCCTGGTCGCGCTGCTCGAGCACCGTGACGTCATGGCCCTGCGCGCGCAGCCGGATGGCCGCCGCGAGTCCGCCGAATCCGCTGCCGATGACGATGATCCTCATCCGCGTCTAACGCTTCGTCGGCGCGCCGGGGTTCCCGCACATGGAAGGTCCTGCATGCGAAAGGTGGGACTCGAACCCACACGCCTTGCGGCACAGGATCCTAAGTCCTGCGCGTCTACCAGTTCCGCCACTCTCGCGCTTCCGGGGGAGCCTCTAACATAAGGAACGGGGCCCCGTTCCGGGGGCCCCGCCTCACTTCACCGGTCGGTCGTGCCCCGCTGGCTCGTGACCCGCGGACTCAGCGACCGGCCGTGGCACGGATGTTCACGACCCGCGTGGTGCCGCCGCCGCCCCGCACCGGCCCGTAGACGAGGAAGCTCACGATGTCGCCGGCCCCCACGCCGTCGAGCGCGGCCGCGAGGTCGGCCGTGCTGGTGATCCGCTTCTTGCTCGGCAGGATCTGCACGAGGACATCGCCCACCTGGAGCCTGTTCTCGGACGGGCTGCCGGCGTCGACCTCGACCACACGGACGCCGCGGAACTCGTCTGGCATGCGGGCCGCCTGCACGAGGTCGGCGGTCACCGACTCGACGGCGATGCCCAGGCGCGAGTTCATCGGCTGCTTCTCGGGGACGAGCTCCTCGTCCGCCGCCGCGACCACACCGTTGTCACGCGGTGCGGCCGTGAGGCGCACCGTGAAGGTCTTCTTGGTGCCGTAGCGCATCGCCTCGACGGCGATCTGGTCGCCCGGCTTCTTCGATCGCACGATGCGCTGCAGCTGCCCGACGCGCGCGACCGGCTTGTTGTCCACGCGCGTGATGATGTCGCCCGGCTCGATGCCGGCGCGGAGCGCGGGCGAGTCGGTGCCCGAATAGGCCTGCACCTTCACGCCGGCGATCTCACGGAGCCCTGCCACCGTCGCGTCCTCGGGGGTGATCTCGCCGATCGAGACGCCGATGACCGCCCGGCGCACCTCGCCGTGCGCGATCAGGTCGTCCATCACCTGCTTCGCGAGCGTGATCGGGATGGCGAAGCCGTAGCCGGAGTAAAAGCCGGTCTGGCTCGCGATCGCCGAGTTGATGCCGATGACCTCGCCGCGCGCGTTCACGAGCGGTCCGCCCGAGTTGCCCGGGTTGATCGCGGCGTCGGTCTGGATGAAGTCGGAGATGTCGTACTGCGTGCGCGTCAGTCCGACGAGGCCACGCCCCTTCGCACTCACGATGCCGGCCGTCACGGTGAAGTCGAGGCCGAGCGGGTTGCCGATCGCGAGCACCCACTCGCCGATCCGGACCTTCTCGTCGTCGCCGAAGGTGACGGCGGCGAAGTTGCGGCCCTCGATCTTGAGCACGGCGACGTCGGTCGTCGGGTCGCGGCCCACGACGCGCGCATCGAACACGCGGCGGTCCTGCATCGCGACCTTCACGCGGTCGGCGCCTTCGACGACGTGGTTGTTCGTGAGGATGTAGCCGTCGCGCGAGACGATGAAGCCCGAGCCGGCCGATTCCTGCGTGCGCGGCTGCTGCTGCGGCTGCTGGTTCTCGAACTGGCGGAAGAACTCCTCCATCCCCGGCGGGATCTGTCCCTGACCCTGTCCCTGCCCGGGCGCCTGGCCCGGGGCGCGGCGGTTGTTGGTGCGCGCGCGCGCGTCACGCTCGGCCTGGATCGAGACGACGGCCGGCGTGATGTGCTCGGAGATCGAGACGAAGGCGTTGCTCGCGTCGGCGAGCGTCTGCACCTGCTCCTGGCGAGGACGCGACGCTGCGGCGCCGCTCTGCGCGAACAGGCGATCGGTCCAGTCCATGGAGGACGCGAAGAAGACGCCACCGACGAACGCGAGCGTGCCGACGGCGAGGATGCGGGTGCGGGTCAGATGAAGCGACATGGACGGGTGTTCTCCAGTGGGACGGTCGGTACAATCTAGCTGACCTTCTGTACCATGCGCCGTGCGGAAGGTTTCCCTTTCGCACGGCGCATGGCGGTCGTGATTCGTGGTGCGTGAAACCCCTACGCCTTCTTGTCGTCCATGATCTCGAAATCGGCCTCGACCACGTCGTCCTTCTTGGCGTCGGCTGCAGGCGCCGCACCGTCGGTGGCGCCGGCCTCGGGAGCCGGGGCCGCCTGCGCGGCATACACCGCCTGGCCGGCCGCCTGGAACGAGGCCGTCAGTTCCTCGAGCGCCGCCTTGATCTCGTTCATGTCCTCGCCGCGGTGCGCCTTGCGGGCACGCTCCACGGCGGCGTCGAGGCGCGCCTTCACCTCGGCCGGGATCTTGTCCGACCACTCCTTGGACTCCTTCTCCACCTGGTAGGCCAGCGTGTCGAGCCGGTTGCGCGTGTCGATCTCCTCGCGCTTCCGCTTGTCCTCGACGGCGTTCTTCTCGGCGTCCTTCACCATGCGGTCGATCTCGGCGTCCGAGAGCCCGCTCGAGGCCTCGATCCGGATCTTCTGCTCCTTACCGCTCGCCTTGTCGCGCGCCGTCACGTGCAGGATGCCGTTGGCGTCGATGTCGAATGTCACCTCGACCTGCGGCATGCCGCGCTGGGCCGGCGGGATCCCCGTCAGCTGGAACTTGCCGATCGTCTTGTTGTGCACCGCGAGCTCGCGCTCGCCCTGCAGCACGTGGATCTCGACCGTCGTCTGGTTGTCGTCGGCCGTGGAGAAGGTCTCGGACTTCTTGGTCGGGATGGTCGTGTTGCGCGCGATGAGCACGGTGGTCACGCCGCCCAGCGTCTCGATGCCGAGCGAGAGCGGGGTGACGTCGAGCAGGAGGACGTCCTTCTGCTCGCCGGTGAGGACTGCGCCCTGGATGGCCGCGCCGACGGCGACGACCTCGTCCGGGTTCACGCCCTTGTTCGGCTCCTTGTTGAAGAAGGCCTTCACGATCTCCTGGATCTTCGGCATGCGCGTCGAGCCGCCGACGAGGATGATCTCGTCGATCTCCGAGGGCTGCAAGCCAGCGTCCTTGAGCGCCTTCTCCATCGGCGCCTTGGTGCGCTGCACGAGGTCGTCCACCAGCTGCTCGAACTTGGCGCGCGTGAGCTGGTAGTTGAGGTGCTTCGGCCCCGACTGGTCGGCCGTGATGAACGGCAGGTTGATGTCGGTGCTCATGGTGCCGGAGAGCTCGATCTTCGCCTTCTCGGCGGCCTCCTTCAGGCGCTGGAGCGCCATCGGGTCCTTGGAGAGGTCGATCGTCTGGTCCTTCTTGAACTCGGCCACGAGCCAGTCGATGACCTTCTGGTCGAAGTCGTCGCCGCCGAGGTGCGTGTCGCCGTTGGTCGACTTCACCTCGAACTGGCGGGTGCCGTCGACTTCGTAGAGCTCGAGGACCGAGATGTCGTAGGTGCCGCCGCCCAAGTCGAACACGGCGACCTTCTCGTCCTTCTTCTTGTTCTTGTCGAGGCCGTAGGCGAGCGCGGCGGCCGTGGGCTCGTTCACGAGGCGGAGCACCTCGAGGCCGGCGATCTTGCCGGCGTCCTTGGTGGCCTGGCGCTGCGAGTCGTTGAAGTAGGCCGGGACCGTGATGACCGCCTTGGTGACCGCGTGACCGAGGTAATCCTCGGCCGTCTGCTTCATCTTCTGGAGGATCATCGCCGAGATCTCGGTCGGCGTGTAGGTCTTGCCCTGGACCTCGACGGAGGCGAGATCGTTCTGGCCGCGGACGACCTTGTACGGCACACGGGCCGTCTCGGTGGTGACCTCGGACATCTTGCCGCCCATGAAGCGCTTGATCGAGAAGACCGTGTTGGCCGGGTTGGTCACAGCCTGCCGCTTCGCGATCTGGCCGACGAGACGCTCGCCGTCCTTGCTGAAACCGACCACGGAGGGGGTGGTGCGTCCGCCTTCGGCGTTGGGGATGACGACGGGGTCGCCGCCCTCCATGACCGCGACGACCGAGTTGGTCGTGCCCAGGTCGATGCCGATCACCTTGTCTGCCATTGGGTCCTCAGGGGAGTATCTTGGTGCGCTGGTCCTGCGCTGGTTTCATCCGCCGCGTTCCGCGACGGGGCGAGTACTGACTTCGTGAATGGCAAGCGCGGGGCCAAAGATTCGCGCCGAAATGGCAGGGACAAGAGCGTTTCCCTCTGAGAGCAGCTGACAGGATGACGCGATGATCCCACTGAGCGACGAGAACCCGACGGTACGCCCCCCGGTGATGACCGTGCTCATCCTGGTGGCGATCACGGCGGTGTGGGTGATCGTGGAAGGGGCTGGGTTCGGCGACCGGCTCGTCCGCGCGGTCTGCACGCTGGGGATGGTGCCCGGCGAGCTGACGGGGATGGCGCCGCTGGGCTTCGCCCTGCCGATCGCGCCCGGGTTGGAGTGCGCGGTGGACGATCAGCCGATCAACTGGGCGACGCCAATCCTCTCGATGTTCCTGCATGGCGGCTGGGGGCACCTGATCGGCAACGCGATCTTCCTTTGGGTGTTCGGGAACAACATCGAGGATGTGATGGGGGCGCCACGCTTCGTGGCGTTCTATCTCGTCTGCGGTCTTGCCGCGGCCGCGGCGCACGTGATGGTTTCTCCCGCGTCGCCGATCCCGACGGTCGGGGCTTCGGGGGCGATATCGGGGGTGATGGGGGCGTACTTCGTGCTCTTCCCGCGGGTGCGGGTGCGGATGCTGTTCATCTTCATCATCCTGTACCGGGTGATCCCGCTCCCGGCCTGGCTGGTGCTGCTCTGGTGGCTGGCGCTGCAGGTGCTGATCGGGCTGCCGAAGCTCGGCGCGGTGGGTGATCTGCGGGGTGGGGTGGCGGTCTGGGCGCATGTTGGAGGGTTCGTGGCCGGGGCCTTGCTGATCCGGCTCTTCCTCCGCGACGACCTCGTCGAGCGCCGGCGGGCCATGTTGTTGCAGCGCGGGCTCTTGACCGCGGTCGACGACGTGCGATGACGGTGCTCCGGCCACGTCTGGCGGCCTCGATCCCGGTTTGCCAGCGGTTCTAATGGAGCGGTATCTTTCGGCCGTTACCGCCATCCCGATCCGACGCCCGACCGGCCGTCGGTGATCCGCCCCCCCTCCGAGCGACCAACCGTGCGTTTCCTCCCGAAGGATGAAGGTTTCTTCGGTCTCTTCGACCAACTCTCCGCTCGTCTCAAGACCGCCTCGGCGCTTCTGAAGGAGCTCTTCTCCGAGCCGAACCGGCTCGAAGAGCTCACGGTGAAGATCAAGGCCGAGGAGCATGCGGCCGACGCGATCACGTACGACATCATGCAGCGCATCGACCGCAGCTTCGTGACGCCGCTCGACCGTGAGGACATCCATCGGCTCGCGAACCGGCTCGACAACGTCGTCGACATCATGGACGGCACCGCGCGTCGTGCCAAGATGTACCACATCTCCGAGCGTCGCGAGGCGGCCATCGCGCTGGTCGACGTTCTCGTCGAGTGCTCCGCGACGATCGCCGCGGGCGTGAAGGAGATCCGGACGCCCGCTGCGGTGCACAAGGCGGCCCGCCGCGTGAAGGAGCTCGAGGAGAAAGCCGACGCGATCTACTCCGAGGCGATCGAGACGCTGTTCTCGGGCAATCCCGACGCGCTCGACGTGATCAAGTGGAAGGAGATCTACGACAACCTCGAGCACGCGGTGGACGAGTGCGAGGATGTCGCGAACGTGCTCGAGAGCATCTCCCTCAAGAATTCCTGATCGTGGTCTGGTACATCCTCGCGGTCGTCCTGGTCGCGTTCATCTTCGATTACATCAACGGGTTCCACGACTCGGCGAATTCGATCGCCACGATCGTGGGGACGCGGGTGCTCAGTCCGTTCACCGCCGTCGTCTGGGCGGCGACGTTCAACTTCGCCGCGCTCTTCATCTTCGAGACGCACGTGGCGAAGACGATGGGAACGGGGTTGGTCGACCTCGCCACGGTGAACCCCGACGTGATCCTCGCCGGACTGCTCGGCGCGATCACATGGAACCTGATCACCTGGTGGTACGGGATCCCGTCGAGCTCGTCGCACGCGCTGATCGGTGGGTACGGCGGTGCCGCGGTGGCGAAGGCCGGCTTCTCGGCGCTCATCCTCTCCGGTTGGGTGAAGCCGGTGATCTTCATCGTCGTGTCGCCGATGGTGGGCATGGTCGCCGGCTGGTCGCTGATGGTCGCGACGACCTGGATCTTCCGGAAGTCGCGCCCGGCCACGGTGGAGCCGCTCTTCCGCGGCATGCAGATCACCAGCTCCGCCCTGTTCTCGCTGTCGCACGGCGCCAACGATGCGCAGAAGACGATGGGCATCATCGTCTCGCTGCTCGTGACGGGCCAGATCTACTTCGCGGACGAGACCGGATTCCTGCGCCACTTCTACATCCCCGGCGGCGACGAGATCCCGTTCTGGGTCAAGCTCGGCGCGCATCTCGCGATCGCGCTCGGCACGCTCATGGGCGGCTGGCGCATCGTGCACACGCTCGGCTCGCGCGTGACGAAGCTGCGGCCGATCGGCGGATTCTGCGCCGAGACGGGCGGCGCGTCGGCGATCTTCCTCGCGACCTTCCTCGGGATCCCGGTCAGCACGACGCACACCATCGCCGGCTCGATCGTCGGCGTGGGCGCGACGCACCGGCTCTCGGCGGTGCGCTGGGGCGTGGCGAGCCAGATGATCTGGGCGTGGGTGATCACCATCCCGGCCTCGGCGTTCGTGGCCGCGGTGAGCTACTGGGTCATCGCGGCCTCCCGCGGCTGAGTCGATCATGAATCCGTTCGTCTCGAAGAACCCCGCGTACCTGAACCGCGAGCTGTCGTGGCTCGAGTTCAACGCGCGCGTGCTCCATGAAGCGGAGGACGAGCGGACGCCGATCCTCGAGCGGCTCAAGTTCCTCGCGATCTTCGCGTCGAACCTCGACGAGTTCTACATGGTCCGCGTCGCGGGCCTGCGCCGTCAGCTCTCGGCCGGCGTGCTCCAGACCGCGTCCGACGGTCTCACCGCGGCCGAGCAGCTGGCGCTCATCGACGAACGCGTGCGCGCGCTGATCACGCGGCAGCGGCACCTGTTGCACGACGTGCTGATGCCACTGCTGCGGCGCATCGGCGTGCGCATCCTCGGCGTGGACGAGCTCGACGCCGAGGAACGGGTGCGGATCGAGGCCTACTTCGATTCGCAGGTGTATCCGGTGCTCACGCCGCTCGCGGTCGATCCGGGGCACCCGTTCCCGTACATCAGCAATCTCTCGCTCTCGCTCGCGGTGGAGCTGCGCGACCCCGACAGCGGCAACGTGCGCTTCGCGCGCGTGAAGGTCCCCAAGAGCCTGCCGCGCTGGGTGCCGACGGGGAAGCCGCACTCGTACGTGCCGCTCGAGTCGCTGATCGCGGCGCGGCTCGACGCGCTCTTCCCGGGGATGCAGGTGCTCGCCTGCTATCTCTTCCGGCTCACGCGCTACTCCGACCTGGAGATCTCGCACACCGAGGAGCCGGAGGACCTGCTCGCGATGATCGAGGAGCAGCTGTTCCAGCGCCGGTTCGGCGAGGTGGTGCGGGTCGAGGTGCAGACCGGCATGCCGCTGCACCTGCGCGAACTGCTGCTCGACGAACTGCGCGCGAGCGAGGCGCCGGAGATGGCGCCGCTCTCGGAGCGCGAGGTGCTCGAGCCGGGACCGCTGCTCGACGTGGGGGACCTGCTCTCGCTCGCGTCGACCGATCTGCCGGAGCATCGCGATCCGCCGCTCATCGCGGTCGTGCCTGCGGAGCTGCGCGACGCGAGCCGCTCGATCTTCGACGTGATCCGCGAGAAGGAGATCCTGGTCCACCATCCGTTCGACTCGTTCGGCGCGTCGGTGGAGACCTTCATCGAGTCGGCAGCGCGCGACGAACACGTGCTCGCGATCAAGATGACGCTCTACCGCACGTCGGGCGACGGCGCGATCGTGCAGGCGCTCACGCAGGCGGCGCAGCGCGGCAAGCAGGTGGC
>JAYTNC010000493.1:0-2185 GCA_043748515.1 Gemmatimonadota bacterium
GCGGGGTATCTCGCGGCGGTGGGCGCGCTCGTGGTGAGCGGCGTCTGGTCGAGCATCTGGACCTTCCGGCACCGGTCGGGCCGCGCGCATACGCTCTCGCTGCTGCTGGTGCTCTGGGGAGTCGTGCTCTTGGCGGTCGACGTGTTGCCGCGCACGGGGTACGCGATCCCGACCACGGCGCATCCGGCGGGGTGGGCCTGCACCGCCGTGCCCGGGGCGCCGGTCGCGCCCTGAGGCGCGCGCGGCGCAGAACGAAGCCGCGACCGTCCGCGCCGTCGCGAAGATGAACGCCCGCCCCCCGCGTCTCGAGGGGGCGGGCGTTATCTTTCCAGGCTATGACGACCTTCCAGAACTTCATCGCCGGCGAATGGGTCGCCCCGTCGACCGGCAACTATTTCGAGAACACGAATCCCGCCAACACCGCCGACGTGATCGGCCGCTTCCCGAAGTCGGGTGCGGCGGACGTGGCCAAGGCGGTCGAGTCGGCCAAGCGCGGCTTCGAGCGCTGGAAGCGCACACCGGCGCCGGCCCGCGGTGACGTCCTGCGCCGCGTCGGTGAGATCCTCACCGCGCGCAAGGAAGAACTCGCCGACCTCATGACCCGCGAGATGGGCAAGCCGCTCGCCGAGACGCGCGGCGACGTGCAGGAGGGGATCGACACCGCCTTCTACGCCGCCGTCGAGGGCCGCCGCCTCTTCGGGCACACCGTGCCGAGCGAACTGCGCGCCAAGTGGGCGATGAGCTTCCGTCGCCCGATCGGCGTGGCCGGCATCATCACGCCGTTCAACTTCCCGCTCGCGATCCCGACGTGGAAGATGTTCCCGGCGCTCGTCTGCGGGAACGCGTGCATCTTCAAGCCCGCCGAGGACGTGCCGCACACCGGGCATGTGTTCGTCGAGATCCTGCTCGAGGCGGGGCTGCCGCCCGAGGTGATCCAACTCGTGCACGGCGACGGCGAGGTCGGTGCCGCGATCGTGAACCATCCCGACATCCCGCTGCTCTCGTTCACGGGCTCGACCGAGACGGGGAGCAAGGTCGGCGAGACCGCGGGCCGCATGCACAAGCGCCTGTCGCTCGAGATGGGCGGCAAGAACGCGCAGATCGTGCTCGACGACGCCAAGCTCGACCTCGCGCTCGACGGCGTGCTCTGGGGCGCGTTCGGCACCACGGGCCAGCGCTGCACCGCGACGAGCCGCCTGATCCTGCAGGACGGGATCCACGACGAGTTCGTCGCGAAGCTCAAGGCGCGCGCAAGCCTGCTCAAGCTCGGCGACGGTCGCAAGGCCGGCACCGACGTCGGCCCGGTGATCCATGCCGACTCGATCACGAAGATCGAGCGCTACGTGGAGATCGGACTCGGCGAGGGCGCCGAACTCACGCTCGGCGGCCAGCGCGCGCACGGCGCCGGACTCGAGAAGGGCTTCTTCTTCCAGCCGACGATCTTCACCGGCGTGAAGGCCGGGATGCGCGTGGAGCAGGAGGAGATCTTCGGCCCCGTGCTCAGCGTGGTCCGCGTGAAGGACGCCGACGAGGCCTTTCGCGTGAACAACGGCGTGAAGTATGGGCTCTCGAGCTCGCTCTACACGCAGGACGTGAACCTCGCGTTCCGCGCGATCAACGAACTCGACAACGGCATCACGTACATCAATGCCCCGACGATCGGCGCCGAGGCGCACCTGCCGTTCGGCGGCGTGAAGCAGACCGGCAACGGCCACCGCGAGGGCGGGTGGGAGGTCTACGAGTTCTACTCGGAGACGAAGGTCGCGTATCTCGACTACAGCGGGACGCTGCAGCGCGCGCAGATCGACAATTACTGACACTGATGAAGCCGAAGGATGAAGGGAGGCCGCCCATCCGGGCGGCCTTTCCTTTATGCCCCCCTCTCCCCGACCCCCCTCTCCCCGCACCCTCCTGTCCCCGCACCCTCCTGTCCCCGCATCCCTCACCAGCCCCCGCACCCCGCACCCCTCTCCACCCACCGCATCCCACTGCCCGCATCGTCAGTTCGGGTGTATATCCCGAGTACGCCGATGACCACCCCCGACTCGCTCCCTCCTGACCCCCTCGTCCCCGAGGCTCCCGCATCCCCGCCGCCCCGCCGTCGTCGTCGCCTGCTCGGCATGGTGTGGGAATGGGCCAAGGCCATCCAGCTCGCCTTCATCATCTTCCTGCTCTCGCGCGCCTT
>JAYTNC010000494.1:0-5476 GCA_043748515.1 Gemmatimonadota bacterium
GCGCTCTACCTCGTGCGGTCGCGCGGCGTGCGCACCTTCACCGGCGTCGCCGGGGCGGGCAACGCGATCGCCATGAGTTCGGCCTTCGCGACCTTCCAGCAGATGACGATGTCCGTGGTGTCGTCGATGACGGGCATCAACGGGATCAACAAGGCCGGCGCCGCCGGCTCGATCAGCGGTGTCGACGCGTGTCCGATCGACAGCGGCGGCTCGGGGCAGATGCTCGCGGCGGTGGCCGTGCCAGACATTCCCGGCTACAGTGGCAGCCTCACGCCGCTCGTGGGCAACCCAAAGGTCCAGTCGCTCGGCGCCACCGCCGCCGACGCCGCCAACGTCGTGCCGTTCGACTGGTCGGACATCGTCAACGGCAGCGCGATCACGCCGGACTTCTACTCGGATTATCTGGGCAACGGGTTCCCGTCCACGGGGTGGTTCACCTCGAACCCCACGCGGTGGCCGACGATCATCGTGAACAACGGGCCGAACCCGAACAACGAGTTCTCGCTCGAGGCTTCGGGGCGCGGCATGCTCATCGTCTACGGCGACCTGCGCCTCAACGGCAACAACGCCGGCTGGAACGGCATCATCATCGTCGGCGGGCGCCTGCGCTCCAACGGCACCAATCAGGTGCAGGGCGCGACGATCACGGGTCTCAATGTGAAGCTCGGCTACTCGGTCGACGACAACGACGTGAACGACCTCAACGGCACCAAGCAGTATCTGTACAACTCATGCAACGTGAACTCGGCGCTCACCGCGCTCGGCGCCCTGCGCGTCTACCAGAACACCTGGGCGAACAACTTCCCGACGTACTGATCGGGAGCAGGCGCGCGGGCGGGATCGCCGCGCAAGCCTTTGAGGAGCACCGGCAAGGGTCTATCGTTCAGGAGCACCGAACGATGGACCCTCGCTCTTTCTCCCCCCATGACCGATACCCTTCAGGCCCGCCTCGCCGAGGCGCTCGCCCCGATCGCCAACCCGCGCACCGGCGCGTCGATCTATTCGACCCAGCAGGTGCGTGACATCGCCGCCACGCGCGACGGCAAGGTGCGCGTGACGCTCCTTCTCGCCGCGCAGGACGACCCCACGCTCGCCAGGCAGGTCCGCCAGGCGCTCGAGAAGGTCGAGGGCGTCACCGACGTGCGGGTCGACGTGAAGGACGCGTCGGAGGCCCCGCCGGCTGCCGCGTCGGCCGCTCCGCCTACTGCGCCGGCTCCTGCCGCTCCCGGCAAGACCCGCAGCGCGCTCCCCATGATGGAGACGCCGAAGGCACCCAAGACCCCGGCCGCGCCGACCCCGGTCGCGTATCCCAACCTCGGGCGCGTGATCGCGGTCTCGTCGGGCAAGGGCGGCGTGGGCAAGTCGACCGTCACCACGAACATCGCGATCGCCCTCGCGAAGGCCGGCTACCGCGTCGGACTCATGGACGCCGACATCTACGGCCCGAACATCCCGCGGATGATGGGCGTCGACGGAGCGCCGCCGGTCAAGAACGACAAGATCCAGCCCCTCGTCGCACACGGCGTGAAGGTCATCTCGCTCGGCTTCCTGATCGAGCGGGACCAGCCGGCCATCTGGCGCGGCCCGATCGTGATGAAGATCATCACGCAGTTCCTGCGCGACGTCGACTGGGGGCAGCTCGACCTGCTGCTCGTCGACATGCCCCCGGGCACCGGCGACGCGCAGCTCTCGCTGGTGCAGGCGACGAACGTCGCAGGTGCGGTGATCGTCACCACGCCGCAGGAGGTCTCGGTGGGTGACGCGCTCCGCGGGGCGATGATGTTCCGCCGCGTCGGCGTGCCGGTGCTCGGCGTGGTCGAGAACATGTCCTACTTCGAGTCGCCCGAGACGGGGAAGCCACTCGCGATCTTCGGCACGGGTGGCGGCAAGCGCCTCGCCGACGAACTGCAGGTGCCGCTGCTCGGTGAAGTGCCGCTGCATCCGCCGGTGCTCGAGGGCGCCGACCGCGGCTCGCCGATCGTGGTCTCGGAGCCGGACTGCACGGCCGCCCGGAAGCTCACGGCGGTGGCGATGGACATCGTGAAGCAACTCGGGATCAAGCCGCCGGCCTGATCCCGAGTTGCGCGAGGCTACTGCGGCGTCGCGCCCGGTCGGGCAGGGATCGGGCGGCGGGCCGCCGCGACGCCGGCGATCGGCGTCGGTGTCTGCCAACTCTGCATCGGAGGCTGTGGACGCTCGGCGTTCGTGCGCTTCCCCGCGCCCGCGCGCGAGAGGAGCGCCGCGCCGAGCCCTGCGCTCACCGCGACCCAGGAGATGGCGATCGCGACGATGCGCGCGATGAGTGCCGCCATGCCCGTGCCCTGAAGCGCCGCCGCGAGGATCCACGGGGCCATGAGCAATACCACGCCGATGGTCAGCGCCCGCAGCGCTTCGTCGCGCGAGGCGCCGTCGCGTCGGGCGCCGGAGAGCGCGCGGCCGGTCACGAGCGCGAGCGCGAGCCAGCCGAGCGTCACCAGTCCGGCGAGCGCGACGGGGCCGGCGACGAGGGCGAACGGGATGAGCAGGATGCCGACGATCGTGACGGCGAGCGCGACGCAGGTGAGCAGGAGGAGCGGAAGGAAGCCGAGCTGGCCGAGGACGCCGACGAAGAAGGCGCGACCGAAATCCTGCTCGAGCACGCGCGCGGTGGCCTCGATGTTGGACGCGAGCAGCACCAGGACGATGATCCCGATCACGACGAACATCGCGGTCCAGCCGCCGCCGAGCGTGAGGGCGCGGCCACGGGTCATCGGCGCGGCCGCGGTCGTCGCGGCGTCGGCGGCGGCGCGTTGCCACGAGCCCATGCTGCCGCGCACGCGCCCGCCGTCGAGGATCACGCGACCGCGGTAGGCGCTCGCGCTCCCCGCCACGTCGCCGCCGCCATGCACCACGACGTCGCCCCAGAAGGCGTGCACATCGCCGCCGATCACGCCGAACACATCGGCGGTGCCGCCGACGACGACCAACGGGCCGCGGACGGTGTCGCCGGCGGCGATCGTCGTGTTGCCGCGCGCGTAGCGGCCGTTGAGCCTGACGCCCTCTTCGGAGAGGCTGAAGGCGCTGAGCGCCGACGTGACGCTGTCGGAGGGCACGGCGCCGCTGCTGACCTGCGCGCTCGTCGAACGCGAGGCGGCCGTGAGCGCGAGAAGCGTCACGGCGGAGATGATGAAGGGTCGCCGCATCGGGCTAGCTCCGATTGGCGGCGGCGGTGGCGGCGAGGCGTCGGAAGCCGAGGACCGCGCCGATCGCCGCGAGGGCGAGCACGGCGGTGGTGACGGCGAGCACCGGGAGGCCACCCGAGGCGAGTGTCGTCGCGGCGTCGGCGCCGAGCGCGCTGGCCGCGACCTCGCCGGCGCCGGTCACGAGGCCCTGGCGGGTGCGGTCGATGAAGAGGTTGACGACCCAACCGGCGAGATCGCCGCGGAAGGCGAGCCAGGCGGCCGAGCCGGAGACGACCACCGCGGCGATGCCGGCGCCGGCGCCCGCAAGGAGGCGCATCGGCGTGCTCGCGGGGACGAGGCGCTTCGCCGACTCGGTGAGCGCCACGTGCCAGGGCTCGACGATCTGCACGTTCGACATGACGGCGTCGGCGAAACGCAGTTGCGGCATGAAGTGGGGCATCGACTCGACGGCGTCGGCGACGATCCGCAGTTCATCGTAGCGCGCCCGGCAGTCGTCGCACTCGGTCAGGTGTGCACGAAGCGGAGCGACGCCGAAGCCGGCGTCGCCGTCGACCAGGAGGTCGATCTCGTTGGGGAGGAGGTGGCGATGGTTCATGATGTGCTCTGGTAGGGCGTACGGGGGTGGGGACCCGGGGGTTTCACTGACTGGCGATGAAGGAAGGAGGATGGAGGCTGAAAGTGCTGTTTCGGCTCCTCTTCGGAAAACCGAGCTACCCAGGCAGTTCGCGTTCAGCCCGCAGCAGTCGGTCCCTATTCTCTCAAGTGCTCGAGCGCCTCGCGCAGTTGGTGTCGTGCGCGGTGGATATAGGTCTTCACCGTGCCGAGTGGGAGATCGAGCGTGGCGGCGATCTCCTCGTAGCTGCGCCCCTCTACGTGCCGGAGCATGATGCAGTTGCGGTACTCGGGGCGGAGCTTGCCGATGGCCTGTTCGATGGCGTTGCCGAGCTCCTTGGAGGCGAGCTCGTCGAGGGCGTTCTCGCTGGAGTCGGCGATGTCGAACTTGGTGGCCTCGAGCTCCGAGGCGGTCATCGCGTTCGGCGAGCCGTCTATGGAGATGGTGTCGAGCTGCCGGCGACGCAGGTGATCGATCGCGATGTTGTTCGCGATCTTGAAGAGCCAACTCGAGAACTTGAACTCGGGCCGGTACTTGTCGATGTGGTTGAGGACCTTGATGAAGGCGTCCTGCGCCAGGTCCTCGGCCGCGGTGCTGTCGCGGACCATGCGGTAGATGAGCGAGAAGACGGGGCGCTCGTACCGGCGGATGAGTTCACGGAACGCCGGCTCCCGCCCTTTTTGGGCGAGCGCGACGACGTCGGCATCCGGGAGGTTGGGCAGGTCGAGGGGGGGCGCCATTCGCAGAGGGGAAACTTGCCCGAGGGTCCGACGCCGGGCAACTTTCCTGTCTATGCCGCACACGATAGACCCAGAGGCTCTCGAGGCCAACGCGGCCGCCGAGGGCGCCTCGGCGGCGGGAAAGCGCAGCTACGTCCAGCGGATCTTCTCCGAGATCGCGCCGCGCTACGACCTCCTCAACCGTCTCCTCTCGTTCGGGATCGACCGCCGCTGGCGGACGATCGCGCTGCAACGCCTCGGGTGGGACCGCGCGCCGAAGGGCGCGTATCTCGACCTCTGCGCGGGAACGCTCGACGTCGGCGCGGAGTTGAGCCGGCAGCCCGGGTTCACCGGCCGGATCCTCGGCGCCGACTTCGCCGAGCCGATGCTGCGCGCCGGCGTCGGCAAGGCGCCGACGGCGGTGCTGGCGCCGGTGGTCGCCGATGCGCTCGCGCTCCCGGTGGCCGACGGCACGTTCGACGGCGCGATCGTGGCGTTCGGGATCCGCAACGTCGCGGATCTCGGCGCGGGGCTGCGCGAAGTGCATCGCGCGCTGAAGCCGGGCGCACGGTTCGTGATCCTCGAGTTCTCCACGCCGCGCGTGCCGCTCGTCCGGGCCGCGTACCTGTTCTACTTCCACAACATCCTTCCGCTGATCGGCCGGATCATCAGCGGGCACAAGACCGCCTACACCTATCTGCCGCGCTCCGTCGCGAACTTCCCCGAGACCGGCGTGCTCGCCGCCGCGATGGCCGCGGCCGGCTTCCGCGACGTCACGTGGGACGCGCTCACGTTCGGGATCGCGGCGGTGCACGTGGGAACCAAGTGACCGAGACGCTCGACACCCTGCAGGAGTTCATCGCCGCCATCGACCGGACGGGCGAGCTGAAGCGCATCGCCGAGCCGGTGAGTGTGCATCTCGAGATGTGCGAGATCGCGGACCGCGTGATGAAGATGCCCGG
>JAYTNC010000495.1:0-6840 GCA_043748515.1 Gemmatimonadota bacterium
TCGAACGCGTGCGTCTCGGGCTGTTGCAGGAAGTAGATGATCTCCCGGTCCTGGTGCGCGCGTTCGTTGAGCCGGGCCGAGACCGCCGAACGCGCGGCGCCAAGCGCCCGCGGCACCGCGCGCAGCGTGAGCGGCGCCTCGGCGGGCGTCGAGTTCCAGAAGCTCACGACGAGGCGTCCGTCGGCCTCCTGCAACACCTGCGACGGATAGTTCACCGAGACGAGTTCGTAGCCCACCGGGAGCGCGACCGCGTTGCGCTTGATGCCGAGCGGCCGCGTGAAGACGATCGTGTCACCGCGCACGAGGTAGCTCGTGCGATCCTCGTAGGTCTTGAGGATGAGGATCCGTCCTTCGCCCTCCTCCGGCACCGGTCGCGGGAGCGTCACGCGGATGTAGCGTCCGGTCGTATCGGCGCCACGGACGCCACCAGCGCGCGCGACGGCGCCACCCACCTCCTCGAACGGCAGCGGGCGTCCGGTGCGGCGATCGAAGACCGACTCGTCGGTCGCGATGCTGCCTGCGCGGATCGGATTGAAGTAGTGCGTCGCGCCCGGCGCGGTCGCCGTGACCTCGTAGATGATCCGGAACTTGCCCGACCCGGGCGCGAGAAGTTCGTAGCGCGTGTACGCGTCAGCGTCGGTCTGGCGCGGTGGCGTCACCTGCGCCGCGAGCGTGGCGGGAGCAAGCGAGAGGACAGCGAGGATCAGCGTGGTCCGCATGGGCGACTCCCTACCTGTTGCTGAAGGTTCCCGGCACTTCGCCGAGGAGCGACGCGACCGGGGTGATACGATAGAGTCGGGTGAGCGCATTCCCGAACGTCAGCCGCCAGACCGGCGTGCCCGCTGGTGTGACCTCGACGGCCGTGACCGGTCCACTCGATCCGCTCTGACCCGGGAACATGCCGAACATGATGGTCGTGTTCCCGTTGGGCAGCCGTCGCGCCGACCCTACGAGCGACGCATAGATGTCGGGCGAAGCGCGGTACTCCCACACCTTTGTCGCGGTGCCATTCGCGGTGCTGACCTGATACTCGATCGCGCGCGAGTACGTGCCGCCGGGCCGCTCGAAGCCGTTGTCGAACACGAGCACGCGCCCCGCGGCGGGCTCCGAGACGTAGTGCTGCCCCCAGAAGCGGTCGGCCGCCGCGCCGACCGTCAGCGTGCCATTCGTGCCGCCGAGCGTCCACTCCACGGTCGCGAAGTCGGGCGCGATCGAGATCACCTGGTCGGCGTTGCGCAGCGACATGAGCACGTTGCCGCGCGGCCCGAAGGCGAGTCCGTTGCCGTGCAGCCAGTTCCCGGTCGTCGAGCGCGTGCCGCGCAGGACGTTCCAGTCGAGGAAGTCGAACGCGCTCCAACGCTTCCGCACCACGCCCGACTCGGGCGTCCATTCCCAGAGCGCCTCGCCGACGACGGTGTCCGCGCCGACCACCTTGGTGTCGTTCGCGATGAAGAGCAGCGTGTTCTGCGGTGTGGCGACCACGTCATGATGGATCCGCTCGTAGACGGTCGGCGCGCCGAGTCCGGCCTGTGGCAGGCGGTGCGCCAACGTACCGTCGAGCCGGTACGACGTGAGGCCGAGCGCGCCGTCGAGCATGGTGATGTCGCCGTTCGCTCGGCGCGTGGCGCCGAAGAGCGAGCCGACGAGCGGCAGCCAGCCGACGACCTGGCCGTCCTCCACCATCAGGAGCCCGCCGAACTGCGTCGCACCCACCACTTCGATCAACGCCACCGGCAGGCTTGGTTCACCGGTCTCGTTGAACTGGATGCCGCGAAGGACCGGCGGGAGCGACTCGGTGGTGAAGCTCTCACGCACGCGCGCGCGTGTGCTCCCGGGCGACGACGCTTCGACCACATAGGTCCGTGCCTGTCGCAGCCGCGGCAGCAGGAATCGATGGACGAACGCGCTCGTGTCCGACGTGAGCGTGAGCACGGGCGTGCCCTCGGCGCCCCACGTCACCGAGGCGGGGCCGGCCGCGCGCATGACGAGCGTCACGCGCCGCACGAGCGGCGAGCCGGTGGTGTCGATCACGAGCGCCTGCACTTCGCTCGGCGTGACCGGGCCCGAGGGATCGGAGCAGGCGGCGACGGTCGAGAGCGCTGCGACGGTGACCACGACGGCGACGGAGCGGAACGCAGAGAATGTTGATCGCATCAGAAGATCCACGGGAGAAGCCACCAGGTGCGCGCGCGGTAATCCGCCCAGCCCGGATGACGGGAGAGACTCGCTTCCTTCATGATCATGTTCACACTGAATACACCAAGCCAGACCCAGGCGAGCACCACCACCGGGATCCAGTGCCAGACGACCATCGCGAAGCTTACGTACACGAGCATCTCGCCGAGGTAGTTCGGATGCCGCACGAGCTTGTGCATGCCGTCGGTGATCAGGCCCGGGCGCGCGCGCAACGTATAGAACTTCTGCGCGTCGGCGGCGATCATGATCACGCAGCCGAGGATGCAGACCGAGACGCAGAGCGCAAGCCAAGCGGGCTCGGGCAGCGGGTATTCGGGGTGCGACACGCCCGCGACGAGCAGCCACGGGAAGAGCCAGTAGGGCCCGAGCACCATCACGAACGCCATGATCCCGCCGCCGATCGTCACGCGCGTGCGCCAGCGTGGATCGGGGAAGGCGACGTCCTTGAGCAGCCAGACGAAGCCGTAGCTGCCGTGCATCGCGAGGTAGGTCCAGGTGGGCGCGCTCGTGTTGCCGTACCACCACATGAGCAGGCCGACGAACGCGAACGTGCCGGCCTTCTGGAAGTTGATGATCCAGGCGAGCGGCCACGGGCGCGGTCCGTTGAGGAAGTCCTCGGAGAGGTGCCGCGAGAGCCGCTGCATCGCCTGCGCCCAGCGCGGAGCGGTGTGCGCCGAGGTGTTCGCGGAGGTGTTCGCGGAGGTGTCCGGTGCGTTCATCGCGTGAGGTGCCAGGCGGCGATCGTCACGAGGGTCACGGTGAGCAGCGCCGTCATGACACTCACGCCGCGGTAGAGCTTGGCGAGCGCGGCGTACTTGTCCTGATTGATGCGCGCGACCGTGTGCAGCTGATCGGCGAGCTCGGTGTTGAGGTTGTCCATGCGGAGTTCCTCCCAGACCGTGCGGAAGGCGACGCGGTCGCGGCGCACGATGTCGCCGTGGAAGAGCACGCGCATCGATTCGCCCGGCGTCCCGGGTGCGGGGAGCGGATCGCTGGTGAGACCCGAGCCGCGCGGCCGCAGCGCTTCGATCGCCATGAAGATGTAGTAGATCGTCACGAGCACGTAGGCGACGATCTCGAGGTGCGTCACGAGACCCCACGCGCCGAATCGCGGGATGAACGAGTCGCCGCCGCGCACGACGAGCACGAGCGCGACCGCGTTGAGCACCGAGATGATCACGAGCGCGAAGCGCGCCTTGCGGTCCGCGAGCTCGATCAGGTCCTGTCCCGCCTCCACCGCGTTGAGGATCGCCTTGTACCGGAAGGCAGGATCGAGCGGTCCGCGCTCGGATTCGAGCCGCTTCGCCTCCTTGTCGCGCTTCTTCGCGTCCTTCTCGTCGGCGGGCTCCGGAGGGAGCGGCGGCAGGGTCATCAGGCGGGGGATCGGGGGGGGTGAACGTCGCATGAAGATGGCCCCGGCGAGGTGGCGCGGCCAGCCATAGATTCGGGAATCGTCCGTTCGCGCGACCCATCGGAGCCCCTGCCCTGCCGCCCACCGTCCCCACGCCCGCCCCCGACCTCCGCAATCGCGCCGCCCGCGTGATGCGGAACCTGCGCAAGGGACTCGACCTCGCCTGGGGCGCGGGCCCGCGCGAACTCGTCAAGTTCACGGTGCTCGGCATGATCAGCGCGACGGTGCAGCCCTTCACCGTCGTGCTCGGCAGCATGCTCGTGAGCCGCGTGGCGTCGGGGCGCACCGGCGACGTCACATTCATGGATGTCGTGCCGATCATCGGCGGGCTCTGGCTCGTGAGCGCGGTGCAGCGCGCGATCGGCGCGTACCAGGGATTCGGGCGCGACCTCTTCGTGCGCCGTGTGCAGCTCGAGGCGGAGCGGCGACTGCTCACCAAGGCTTCCACGATCGACCTCGGGCACTTCGACAACTCCGACTGGCACGACCGGCTGGCGCGCGCCAAGCGCGACGTGTCGTGGCGCCCCGGCGACCTCACATGGTCGGTCCTCGGCCTCTCCGGGAACTTCGTCACCATCCTGCTGATGGCCGGCATCCTGGCGAGCCTCCACTGGGCGCTCGTGCTGCTCGCGCTCGGCGCGGCCGTCGTCTCGCTGCTGCTCGAGCGCCGCAACACCGTTCGGCTGTACGAGTATTTCTACAGAGAGACGCCGGAGGAGCGCGAGCGCGAGTACCTCGGCAACCTGCTGGTGGAGCCCAAGAGCACCAAGGAGATCCGCGCGTACGTGCTCGCCGACCACATCATCGGGCGGCACCGAAAACTCTCGGAGGAGCTGCTCCTCACGCGCACGGACATGTACAAGGCAGGCGCGAACACGTCGATGATCACCGGGCTCGTGACCGGAACGAGCCTCGCCTGCGCGTACGCGTTCGTCGCCTGGCGCGGCGTGAACGGACTGATCGACGCCGGCGGCGTGGTGCTCGTCATCGGCGCCTTCGCCGCGGTCTCGGGGACGCTCGGCAGCATCTCCTCGACGTTCGTGGCGGTCGATCAGCACACGACGTTCCTCGACGATTACTTCTCGTTCCTCGCGATCCCGCCGCTCGTCCCGTCGCCCGCGGACCCGCAGTCCGTGCCGCACCGTCTCGAGAAGGGGATCGAGTTCCGCGACGTGATGTTCGAGTATCCCGGCGGACACGCGCCGGCGGTCGACGGGTTCGACCTGAAGATCAAGGAAGGCGAGCTGCTTGCGCTCGTCGGCGAGAACGGCACCGGCAAGAGCACCTTCGTCAAGCTGCTGCTGCGCTTCTATGATCCGACGCGCGGCAGCGTGCACATCGGCGGCGTGGACCTGCGCGACATCCCGCCCGAGGTGCTGCGCGAGCGGATCGGCGTGCTCTTCCAGGATTTCGCGACCTATGAACTCACGGTGCGCGAGAACGTCGCGATGGGGCGCCCGGGCGCGGTCGTCGACGACGAGCGCGTGGAGAAGGCGCTGCGCGACGCCCGGGCCGACGCGCTCGTGGCGAAACTCCCCGCCGGACTCGATTCACGCACCGGGCGACTCTTCGAGGGCGGGCACGACCTCTCCGGTGGCGAATGGCAGCGGCTCGCGATCGCGCGCATCATGTACCGCGACGCCGATGTCTGGATCCTCGACGAGCCGACGAGCTCGCTCGACCCCGAGGCCGAAGCGGCCGTGTTCGCCGAGTTGAAGGCGAACCTCAAGGGGCGGATCGGCATCGTGATCTCGCACCGATTCTCGACGGTGCGCATCGCCGACCGGATCGCGGTGATCGATGACGGCCGCGTGCAGGAGCTCGGCACGCACGAGGAACTGCTCGCCGCGAAGGGACGCTACGCCCGGCTCTTCGAGCTGCAGGCGGCGGGCTACCGCTGAGGCGCGCGCGGCGGTCCGGTGAGTGTCGCGCGGACGGCTGCGGTCAGCCGACCGTCTGGATCTCGTCGAGCCGCGAGATGTCCATCGAGAGCACGCCATCGTCGTCCGGCGCGTTGAAGATGTTCGTGAACTTCGCGTCCCACACCAGCTCCGACGACTTGTACGAGGTGCGCGCGTGCACCGTCGCGGCGAAGGTGTCGTCGATGCCGCTCAGCAACAACAGGAACTCGGCGTCGCGCGCCTCGAGTTGTTCCGGCGAGAGCCCCCAGAGCGGACTCTCCGGCGTGATCGGATGCACGATCGTCCACGCGAGCGGGAAGAACGTCACCTTGGCGCGGTCGAGGTCGAGCGCGCGGTAGCGGCGCACCGAGTCGCCGGCGACCGTTTCGACGAAGCTGTACGAGAGCGTCGCCGCGAGCTCGATGAGTTCGTTCTTGCGACGATTCGCCATGCGGATCATCAGGGCGCGACCGCCACGGAAGGGCGCGACGACGGCGCGCCGGCTGAAGGTGACCGCGGCGGTCGGGCGCGCGAACCGCGCGAAGAGCAGTCCGGTGATCAGCGCCTGCGCCAGCACGCCGATGAAGGCCTCGATGGTCACGATGACGTTGGAGAGCACGCCGTGCGGCGAGAGGTTCCCGTAGCCGATCGTCGCGAAGGTCTCGACGCTGAAGAAGAAGGCGCGCGCGAACTCGCCGCCCAGCGTCTCCGCCCCCGGCCCGACGATCGCGGCCGGACCGCAGAGGAAGAACGCCACCGCGAAGACGAAGTTGATCCCGAGATAGATCAGCGCGACCCAGCCGAGGAAGACCGGCCAGCTCACGACGAGCGCGGCGTGATACACGCTCACCACCTCGGACCAAGGCAGGCCGTCGCGCCGGACGTTGAAGGTGCCGTCCACATTCAGCAGTCGCCGTCCGCTCGCGGTGGAGACCACGGCGCCGAAGCCAGGGTCGCTGCTCTCCTCGGGGCCGCGCGGCGTCGGGATCGCCTTGAAGTTCATCGTCTGCATGCAGGTCCTTCGCGTGGGATGGTGGGCGCGGCTCAGCGTGTGAGCGGCAGCGCCCAGATGTTCCGGAATCGCACCGGATGACCGTGGTCCTGCAGCGAGATCGGCAGTTGGTCGGCGTGCGCCTCGTAGGGCGCGCGCACGCGATTCGACGTGGGGCCGAGGAGCGCGACGTCGTCGTGCACGAGGACGCCGTTGTGGCGCACGGTGACGCGCGCCGGAAGCAGGAGCGCGCCGAGCGTGTCGAACTGCGGACGACGGAACTCGATGTCGAAGCTCTGCCACTCGCCGGGCGCACGACTCACGTTCACGCGCGGCGGGAA
>JAYTNC010000496.1:0-6154 GCA_043748515.1 Gemmatimonadota bacterium
GTGCGGGGGGAGGGGGCTTCATCCTTCGTCCTTCATCCTTCGTCCTTCGTCCTTCATCCTTCATCCTTCATCCTTCATCCTTTGACCTGCAGCATCGAACTGGCGGCGCCTGCGGGCGCCATTCTCTGGGGGTTTGACTTTATGGAGCAAAGAACTTCGTTGATTCCAGAGCATGTCGCCGTCATCATGGACGGCAATGGGCGCTGGGCGGAGCAGCGAGGGCGGCCGCGGTGGATGGGGCATGTCGCGGGCGCGCGCGTCGTGAAGGACGTGGTCGCGCACTGCGCGCGGTCGGGGGTCGAGCAACTCACGCTCTACGCCTTCTCGGCCGACAACTGGAACCGGCCGGTCGACGAGGTCGCCGCGTTGCTCGAGCTGTTCGAGACGCACTTCCGGTCGCAGGCGGACCTGCTCGTCGAGAAGGGGATCAAGCTCTCGGTGATCGGCCTGCGCACGCGGCTGCCCCTCGCTTTGCGGCGCCTGATCGCCGACGTCGAGCAGCGCACCGCCGCAGGACGCCGAATGCATCTGCGTGTCGCGCTCGACTACTCGTCGCGCGCCGCGATCCAGGGCGCGCTGCCGGCGCAGTCGGCGGTGCGCGGGCTCGCGCGCGGCACGACGATCCTGCCGCCGGTGGATCTGCTCGTCCGCACGGGCGGCGAACGGCGGCTCTCCGACTTCCTGCTCTGGGAGTGCGCGTACGCCGAGCTGCTGTTCCTCGACGTCCTCTGGCCCGACGTGACGGACGCCGTGCTCGACGCGGCCTTCCGCGATTTCGCGCGGCGTGAGCGCCGGTACGGCCATGTGCCGCAGCGGGTGAGCGCCTGATGCGCCCGCAATCACGGATGATCCTGTTCGCGGCACTGCTCATCGCGGTCGCCGGTGATCTGCTGCTCCGCGTGGACGAACCACGCCTGGGCGGCGCGCTCCTGATCGCGCTCGTCACGGGCAGTGCGCTGCTGATCGGCGGGCTCGCGGACCGCGAACGCACCTTCCTGCTCGCGGGTACGGGAATCGCGGCGTTCGGTGTGGTGCTGCGCGACGCGGATCCGCTCCTCATGATCGACCTGCTCTCGGTGCTCTGGATGGGCGCGCTCGCGGTCTGGCACGGGAGCGGACGGAGCCTCGCGCGGCTCGAGGTGCTCGACGCGCCGAAGGCGGCGGTGCTCGCCGTGATCACCGCGCTGGTGGGTGCGCCCGACGTGCTGCGCAGCACGGGCAGGGCAGAGGACGATGCCCGCGCACGTTCGGCCCGCACCCGTGCGTTCGCGATCGGCGCGGTGCTCGCGCTGCCGCCGCTGCTGCTCGTGATGGCGCTGCTTGGATCGGCCGACGAGGTCTTCGGCGGATTCCTCGCGAACGCGGCGGACTTCCTCGCGCTCGAGGGCGTGCACCACGTGGTCGTGATCGTGCTGCTCACCTGGCTCGCGCTCGGCTGGCTTCGCGGCACGCTCGGCGGATCGGCCGTGGTGAACCTCCCGGAGATCCGCTCGCCGGGGCTCCCGTTCGCGAGCGCGAGCGTCGGGCTCTACGGACTCGTCGTGCTGCTCACGCTCTTCCTCGGCACGCAGCTCGGCGTGCTGTTCGGCGGAGCGGAGTACCTGCGGAACACTGCGGGCCTCACGGTGGCGGAGTATGCGCGCGACGGGTTCTTCCAGCTGGTGGTGGTGGCGGGGATCGTGCTCGCGACACTCGTCGCGGCCGACTGGCTCGTCGCGCGCGAAGAGGAGGCGGTGCGCCGGTATCGAGCCGTGGGCACGGTGCTCGTCGGGCTCGTGGCGGCGCTGCTCGTCTCGGCGGCGGCACGGATGTGGCTCTATGTGGCGAACTTCGGGCTCACCATCGACCGGGTGCTCGCTGCGGCGATCATGTGCTGGGTGCTCGCGGCGATCGTGACCTTCACCGCGACGATGCTGCGCGGCCGGACCGACCGGTTCGCGCCGGCGCTGCTGTTCGTGACGATCGGCTGGGTGGCGACGCTCAACGTGGCGAATCCCGAGGCGATCGTGGTGCGCACGAACCTGGCGCGCGCTGCTGCGGGCGCGTCGTTCGACGCGGCCTACCACGCGCAGCTCTCGGCCGACGCGTTGCCCGCGTTGCTCGCGGCGGCGCCGACGCTGCCGGCGAAGGAGTGCGCCGTGCTCTCGGACAGCCTGGTGAAGGTGTGGACGGCTCGGCGCGCGTTCCGCGCCGACTGGCGCACATGGAGCCTGCCGTACGCCCGCGCGGTCGCGGCGGGCGCGGGCAGCGCGTTGACCACCTGCGCCAAGGACGGTTAAGCTCCCCGGGTGACCGGCATCCGCGAGTTCCTCCCGCTCGACCCGTACGGACGCCGCCGGCTCAAGGTGGCGTTCGTCGGGACGCACGGGGTGGGGAAGACGACGCTCTGCTTCGATCTCGCGTCGCAGCTCAAGCGGCTCGACCTCGGCGTCGACCTCGTGAAGGAGGTCGCGCGGCGCTGCCCGCTGCCGATCAATGAGGAGACGACGCTCGACGCGCAGGAGTGGATCCTGCACACGCAGGTGGCTGAGGAGATCGAGGCCTCGGCGATCAATGAGGTCGTGATCTGCGACCGGTCGGTGCTCGACAACTATGCGTACCTCGTCGTGCGCGCCGGCCGGCGTCCGTCGCTCGATGCGCTCGTGGCGGACTGGATCGGCGGCTACGACGCGCTCTTCAAGGTGCCGGTGCTGCAGGCTCCGTCGTTCGACGGAAAGCGCGCGGTGAGCCCCGCCTTCCAACTCGAGGTGGACGCGACGATCGAACGGTTGATCGAGGTGTTCGAGGTCGAGGTGGTGCGGCTGGACCCTGCGGACCGGGACGGGTGGATGGGAACGGTCGTGGAGACGCTGCGGCTGCCGAGCCGCACCCCGCAGGTGGACCTCTTCGCGGGCTGAACGCGCTGGCGCTCCGCGAGGGGAGGTCGTAGTTTCCCGAAGCCGAACAAAGGCCGAATATTAGTCGGCGCACTCAAGCCGCGAGGTCCCCGTGTCCACCGCCCACGCTCCCATCATCACGTCCGAAGGCCTGCTCAGCCACTGGCAGGGGCACCGTCGACTCACGCGCTGCGTGATCGAGGCGTACCCGGCCGATCAGTTCAACACCTTCTCGATCGGCGGCATGCGCACCATGGGCGCGCTCGTGCAGGAGTTGCTCGCGATGCCGATCCCGACGCTCGTCGGCATCACGACGAACACGTGGGAGATCTCCTTCGACTCGGCGACGAGCACGAAGGAGGAACTGCTGGCGCGTTGGGACGCGCAGACGAAGGAGATCGACGCGCTCTGGCCGCGCATCCGACCCGAGGCGTGGCAGGAGACGATGGATGCGTTCGGCTACTTCACGGGTCCGGCGATCGACATCCTGCTGTACGTGATCGACAACGAGGTGCATCACCGCGGGCAGGCGTACATGTATCTGCGTTCGCTCGGGATCGCGCCGCCGGCGTTCCACGAACGTCCCTGAGGGCATCGCTGATCGAATCGCCGATCGCTCTCACGTACGCACCGCGCGAGCGGGCCGCGCGAGCGGGCCGCGCGAGCAGGCCGCGCGGTCAATGCGTGAGGGCGCCCGGCCGCGAGATCCCTTCGATCATACGCTCGACGAGTGCGGGGTCGGTCGGCCCGACGAGCACCGCGAGATCCGCCTGCGCGACGATGCCGACCACGGTGCCCGTGTGGTCGAGCACGGGCAGGCGCCGCACCTGATGGCGCGCCATGCGCGCGGCGATCTCCTTGACCGGTGTCTCGGGTCCGACGGTGATGAGCGGATCGCGCGTCATGTGCTCGTGGACCTTCGCGTCATCGCGATGGCCGAACGCGAGACTGCGCACCACCAGATCCCGATCGGTGATCACGCCGACCAGCTTGTGCGCGCGCAGATAGTCGACGACCGGCAACATTCCCACTCCGCGGATGCGCATCAACTCGGCGGCGGCGCGCACCGTGGCGTCGTGCGCGATCACCACCGGCTGGCCGGTCATCAACTCGTAGGCGAACATCGGACACTCCTTATGCGGTTGGGGAGGGAAGGATCGCGTCCCTCGATTGCGAATGTGGGGGCGTGTCGCCTCGCGGTCAGTCAGTCGAAGGAGGATTGCTCGTAGGGGAAGTCACGAGCGGATCGCCTAGGGGAATCTCCTGCACTGAAAATGCACATCGGCCCGGCGGGCGATATGTTCCGGTCGCGTTCTCAGCCTTCCCTCAGCGCCGGTGCGGCGCATCACGGTGACCCGACATGGACAAGCGCGAGTTCCTCCGCACGCTCGGCGGCAGCACCCTCGGCCTGATGCTCGGCCCCGACCTCGTCGCGCGGATGGAGCGTGTGACGCCGCGACAACTCGCCGGCGACGAGCCGTTCTGGGATGCGATCCGCGCGAGTTATCGCCTGCCGACCGCGTACATCAACCTCGAGAGCGGCTACTTCTCGATGCAGGCGCAGCCGGTGCTCGAGGCGTTCGTCGGCCATGTGCGGATGCTCAACGCCGAGGCGGCGCACTACATGCGCACGGTGATGACGCGCGACAAGACGCGCGTGAAGGACCGGCTCGCCGCGCTGGCGGGATGCGGCAGCGACGAGCTGATCATCACGCGTAACACGACCGAGTCGCTCGACACGGTGATCGCGGGTCTCGACTGGAAGCCGGGCGACGAGGCGGTGATGGCATCGCACGACTACGGCGCCATGCTCGACCAGTTCACGCTGCAGGCGCGTCGGTACGGGATGGTGAACAAGGTCGTCCACGTCCCGCTGCATCCGAAGAGCGACGACGAGATCGTGCAGCTCTATGCCGACGCGATCACGCCGCGCACGCGCCTGCTCATGATCTGTCATGTGGTGAACCTCACCGGCCAGGTGCTGCCGGTGCGGAAGGTCGCCGAGATGGCGCATGCGCGCGGCGTCGAGGTGATGGTCGACGGCGCACACGCCTTCGCGCAGCTCGACTTCACCATCCCCTCGCTCGGCGTGGACTACTACGGCGCCTCGCTGCACAAGTGGTTGGGCGTGCCGCTCGGCGCGGGCATCCTGTATGTGAAGAAGGAGCGGGTCGCCAGGCTCTGGCCGCTCTACGGCGACGCGGGCTTCGCGGACGACGACATCCGCAAGCTCAACCACACGGGGACCGTGCCCTGTCACACCGATCTGGCGATCGAGGACGCGATCGTGTTCCACGAGCGGATCGGCACGGCGCGCAAGCAGGAGCGGCTGCGCTGGCTGCAGGAGTATTGGACCTCGCGCGCGCGCGCGATCCCGCGCGTGACGCTCAACACGCCGAGCGACGCGGCGCGGACCTGCGCGATCGCGAACGTGGCGATCGACGGTGTGACTCCGGCGGACCTCGCGAAGCGGCTAATGGACGAGCACCGGATCTTCACGGTGGCGATCAACCGTCGCGAGGCGGGGATCGCGGGGGTGCGGATCACGCCGCACCTGTTCACGAGCACGGCCGAGCTCGACACGCTCGTCGCGGCGATCCGGAAGATCGCTGCGGCGAGCTGACCGCTACCGGACGAACGTCACCCAGCCCCCCTCGTTCGCGATCAACAGCGTGAGCCCGTCGGGCGAGAGCGCCATGCGGCGCGGCGTGCCGGAGCCGAAGCTGCGCGCCACGCCAAGGGTCTGCGTGTTGATGACGGTCACGATGCCGGGGATCGGACGCGTCACGTAGAGCTCGAAGCCGTCCGTCGTGAGCGCGACGTCGAAGCCACCGCTCGCGGCCGCGATCGTGGCGGAGACGGTGAATGACGCGGTGTTCACCACGGCCAGCCCACTCGACTCGTTCGCGACGTAAAGCGTCGCGCCGTTGGGACTCACCGCGAGGCCTTGGAGCTGGCCCGGGACGCCGAGGGAGCGCGTGACGGTGAAGGTCGCGAGCGAGACCTCGACGACCACGCCCGTGTAGCTGCTCACGTAGAGCACGTCGCGCGAAGGATTGATCACGAGCCCGTTGGCGGGGCCCAGTCCCAGCGCGAGCGTGGTCTTGCTGTCGTTGGCGGTACTGATGCGATGAAGGTCGCCGGTGGAGGTCGTCACATACACGAACGCGCCGTCCGGTGTGGCCTTGATGCGGTAGGGCTCGCCGATCGAGCCGATGGTGCGGAGCACCGCATTGGTCGAGCGGTCGATCACGGACAGTCCGCCGCCCGGTGTGTTC
>JAYTNC010000497.1:0-6145 GCA_043748515.1 Gemmatimonadota bacterium
ACAACAGTGGCCGCCGCACGTTCGCGCCGTCGCGCGCGATGGCGCAGGAGCTCGAGGCGCGCGGGTTCGACGGCGTGCGGCTCTGGTCGCGCGGCGTGGACCTCGAGCGGCCCGCACCACAGCATCGTTCGCGCGCCATGCGCGAGCGGATGGGCGCCCGCGACGACTCCTTCGTGGTCGCGTACGTCGGACGACTGGCACCCGAGAAGGGCGTGTGGCACGCACTCGAGGCGATGCGACTCGTGCTCGGCCGTCACGGGAAGAAGGTGCGATTCGTGCTCGCCGGAGACGGTCCCGACGAAGTGCGCTGCCGGGCAGCGGCGCCCGCCGGGACCTGGTTCGCCGGTCCGCTCCACGGGGCGGATCTCTCTGCGTTCTACGCGTCGGCCGACGCGTTCCTGTTCCCGTCGCGCACCGAGACGTTCGGGAACGTGGTGCTCGAGGCGATGGCCTCGGGGCTGCCGGTGATCGCGCCCGACACCGGCGCCACGCTCGAACTCGCCCACGAAGGCACGGCGCTCACGTTCCCGTGGGGCGATCCGCATGCGATCGCGGGGCGCGTCGAGTGGCTCATGCGCGATCAACTGCTGCGCCGACAGCTGCGGAATGCTGGCCTCGCGGTCGCCGGTGCTCGCTCGTGGGACGCCGTCTGGGATCGGCTCGTCGCCGATTACCGCGAGGCGGCCGGAGACCCGGGAACGGCGCTGGCCGCGTAGGAGTCCCACACGATCCGCGCGAGATCGGCCATGAGCCGCTGCGCGTGGGCGCGCTCGGGGATGGCGCGCGTGAGGATCACGAGCACGAAAGGCGAACGCCCCGGCGGATAGACGATCGCCGCGTCGTGCGTGGTCGCGGTGATCCATCCGGTCTTGTGCGCCACGCGCGTCCCCGGAGGAAGTCCCGCGGGGATCTCGGCATTGAACTCCTGACGCAACAGCGTGCCGAGCATGGCCTGCGTGGCCCAAGCGGATGCGACCTGTCCGCGCTCGAGCGCCGCGAGGAGTTTCCCCAGTCCTCGCGCGGTCGTCACGTTATTGAGGCCGGCCCGGAAGGCGAGGCCGTCCTCGACGCCCCGGCGCACGAGCACACCCTCGCCCCCCAGCGTGCGGGCGTAGGATGTCACGCGCGTCGGATCGAGTCGTTCGATGAGGACGTTGGTCGCGAGATTGCTCGAGCGCACGATCATGCGCTCATTGAGTTCGCGGTACGAGATCGGTGCGCCCAAGCGGTCGTAGAGCGCGCCGTCGGAATCGTCGGTGGCGCTGAGCGAGTAGGGCGAGCGGTCGACGATCGAGGCGAAGCGGTTCTCGAGCGGGATCCGGTCGTCGAGGTCGAGGGTGCCTTCGTCGGCGCGTCGGAAGAGTTCGAACATCACGGGCACCTTCATGGTGCTCGCGGCGTGAAAGCTCAACGTATCGCCGATGCCGAGCGTCCTTCCGGAGGCGAGGTCCTCGAACCATAGGGCGACTTCTGCGCCGGGTTGGGCCGCGATGCGGCGTTCGAGGGCGGCACGGAGGTCCTGATCGGACGCGCGAGGGAACCCTTGGGGTTCCAGCCGTGTCACAGAGAGGGCCGTCGCGAGGACGGCCACGAGGGGTGGCAGCATTAGGCGCACGGGCGGAACTTAACCCCTGCGGGATTCATGGGCGCGGCCGCCGCGCCAGACAGTCCATCGTCCTGGGGGAGTACATGGCGGGATCGCGCAGCAGTGTCGTCCTGATCGGACTCTTCATGGTCGCTGGGTGCGTGCACCCCGCGTCGCTCGTTCGTGGCGGCGCCGCAGCGCCCGCGCCGCGCGGTGCTGCTCCTTCAGTGGCGCCGGTGACGGTCACGCCCGCGGTGGCTGATGTACCGGTGGTCCCGGTGACGCCAGCCGCGCCAGTGCCGGAGCCCGAGGCGGCCCGCGAGATCCGCCTGGCGGTAGAAACGCAGCAGATCGAGGCCGCCGTCACGACCCCGGCCCCACCCGCGTGGGACATCGAAGTGGCGCCGTACGAGTCGCACGCGCGCGTGGAGTATTTCATCTCGCGGTTCAGCGGTGCGATGAAGCCGACCTTCGAGATCGCGCTCGCACGGCAGACGCGCTTCGCGCCGATGATCCATGACCGGCTCCGCGCGGCGGGACTGCCCGAGGACATGATCTACCTGCCGCTGATCGAGAGCTGGTACGACACGCACGCGTACTCGCGCGCGGCAGCGGTGGGGATGTGGCAGTTCATGACGACGACGGCGAGGGGAGTGGGCATGCGCGTCGACTGGTGGGTCGACGAGCGGCGCGATCCGGTGCGCGCGACCGACGGCGCGGTGCGGTATCTCACGGAACTGCGCGAGGACTTCGGGTCGATCTATCTCGCGGCGGCGGCGTACAACGGCGGCTCCGGACGCGTCTCGCGCGGACTCGCGACGCACGCGGCGGCGCTCGCGGGACGGCAGGGCGAGGATCTCTTCTTCGCGCTCGCGGAGCAGAAGGCGCTGCGCACCGAAACGAGCGACTACGTGCCGAAGCTCATCGCGGCGGCGCTGGTGGGCAAGGACCCGGTGCGGTACCGCCTGAACGTACGCGCCGTGGCGCCGTTCACGTGGGATTCGGTGACGGTCCCTCCGGCGACGCCGCTCGCGGCGGTGGCGCGCGGGCTCGACGTGCCGCTCGACACGCTGCGCGAGTACAACCCGCAGATCCTGCGCGGGATGACGCCGCCATCGGGTCCGTCGGTGTGGCTGCGGGTGCCGGTCGGGACGACCGACGGGTTCCTCGAGCGGTTCACGACGCTCTCCGAAGCGGAGCGCACGGGCGTGAAGCGCGTGGTGACGCGCGACGGCGACTTCATCACCAAGATCGCGCGCGCGAACGGACTCACCGCGAAGCAGCTCAACGCGTACAACCCGCAGGCGACGCGGCTCAAGAACGGCAACCTCCATGCGGGGCAGCGGATCCTCGTGCCGCGGGTCGACGTGGTGCGCGCGTCGCGCGAGGTGCCCGATCCCAAGATCGAGCGCTACGGGACGTCGGTGAGCGCGGTGCATGTGGTGAAACGCGGCGAGTCGCTCGGCGTGATCGCGCGGCGGAACGGGACGAGCGTGGCGGCGCTCAAACGGTTGAACCGGTTGCGATCGGACGCGATCCGGATCGGGCAGCGGTTGCGCGTTCGGTAGGTCCGTGCCCGGTGAACGGCGTTCACCACAGAGGGCACAGAGGGCACAGAGAACTGCCGAGAGTGACATTTCAGAGGGAGCCCGGCGAAGAGATCTCTCCCGGGCCCCTTCGACCACCTTTCTCCGCCGTTCTCTGTGCCCTCTGTGCCCTCTGTGCCCTCTGTGCCCTCTGTGCCCTCTGTGGGGTGAGAGCGGTTGAGAAGGCTCACTCAAGGGGCGGCGCGCCAGGGACCGGATTTCCCGCCGTCCTTCGCCAGCAACCGCACGCCCTCGATCCGCATCGACTTGTCGGCGCTCTTCGCCATGTCGTACACGGTGAGCAACGCGACCGAGACGGCGGTGAGCGCTTCCATCTCGACGCCGGTGGGGCCCGCGGTGCGCACCTCGGCCTCGCAGCACACGGCCTTCGCCTTCGCGTCGAGCGTAAAGCGCACCTGCACGTCGCTGAGCGCGAGCGGATGACAGAGCGGGATCAGGTCGGCGGTGCGCTTGGCGGCCATCACGCCGGCGATGCGCGCCGTGCCGAGGACATCGCCCTTGGCGATCTGCGCGTCGCGCACGGCCTTGAACGCGGCGGCGCTCATCACGATTCGGCCCTCGGCCAAGGCACGGCGCACCGTGGCCGCCTTCGCGCTCACGTCGACCATCGACGCCGCACCGCGCACGTCGAGGTGGGAGAGCTTCGCCTTCTTCGCGCTCATCGGCCGGCCTCTGAGAGTTGGTCGAGCAATCGTGCGGTCACGAGCTGCGGGTTCACGTTGCCCTCGGCCGAGCGCTTCGCTTCCTCGACGGCCGGCACTGACTTCACGGCCTTGCGCGCCGTGCGCTCGTCGCCGCGCGCTGAGGCGTCGCGCGCGCGCTCGACCAGCAACACGGTGAGTGCGTCGAGCACGTCGGTGAAGGCGCCGCGCGCCTTGCCCGAGCCGACGGTGAAGGCCGCGCGCAGCGCCTGCTCGCGACCCGCGTCGGCGGCGGCGAGGAGCGTCCGCGCGCGCGTGACCGCGGAGGCGCGGTCGGCTGCGCCAATGAGCGTTCCCGGGGCGCCGTTCGCGACGCGGATGAGATCGTCCGGCAGCTGATTGGGCAGCGCCGCCTGCGCGAACGAATCGCCGACGAACTTGCGCATCGCCGCTTCGGGCAGTGGCGAGACGCGCACCGAGACCACGCGCGAGCGGATCGTCGGGAGGAGCGCGCCCGGCTCGCTCGAGGTGAGGATGAACGTCGTGTCGGGCGGTGGTTCCTCGAGGAGCTTGAGGAAGGCGTTGGCGCCCTCCTGCGACGAAGCCTGCGGCGCCATGCGTTCGGCATCGCCGATCACGAAGACCTTGCGACGCGCCATCGCCGCCGAGCGCGACGCCATGTGCGCGATGAGGCGCGTGACGTACAGGTAGATGCCCATCGATCCGTCGGGACGCGCGTAGAGCCCGTTCGCGTCCATGCGTTCCTTCACGGCGCCGTCGTACTCCTCCTGCACCTCCTCGATCGGGGTGTCGGAGCCGAGGTTCTTGCGCGGGAAGAACCAGCGCAGGTCGGGGTGCTGGAGCTGCAGCGAGTAGCGGCAGTTCTGGCAGGTGCCGCAGGGGCGCTCGTCGGCCTCGCAGAGCAGCACCTGGCCGAGCCAGAGCGCGAGGCGCTGCTTGCCGATGCCCGCGGCACCTTGGAAGAGGAGGCTCGAGGGCAGCGTACCGTCGGCGGCCTGGGAGGCCAGCCGCGCGCGCAGGGAGTCGTGACCGTAGAGCGGGATGAGAGGCACGGTCGTAAGATAAGTGCCATGCGAACTCTCCGCCGCTGTTTCCTCCTCGCGCTGGCCCTTGCTGGCGCCGCTCCCGCTCCGGATCTCGCTGCGCAGACCCCGGCGGCCCCTGCCAGGGTAGCGCAGGCGCGTGTCCGGGCTCGCGAACTCGGCGTCGCCCCGGGCATCTTCGCGCCCGGCGCGCAGAACGCGATCACCGACGTGGCCGGCGTGCGAGTGGGACAGGTCACGCTCAGTGAAGGCGAGCGTGTGCGCACCGGCGTCACCGCGATCCTCCCGCATGAGGGGAACTCGTACCTCTCGCGCGTGCCCGCGGCGCTCCATGTGGGCAACGGCTTCGGCAAGTTCGCCGGGAGCACGCAGCTCGGCGAACTCGGCGAACTCGAGACGCCGATCCTGCTCACCTGCACGCTCTGCGTCTGGAAGGCCGCTGACGCGATGGCCGAGTGGCTGCTCGAGCGGCCGGGGATGCAGAACGTGCGGTCGATCAATCCCGTGGTGGGCGAGACCAACGACGGCGGGCTCAACGACATCCGCGCGCGTCCGATCACCGCGACCGCGGTGCGCGAGGCGCTCGAGGGCGCGAACGCAGGCCCGGTCGCCGAGGGCAGCGTCGGGGCGGGGACGGGCACCGTCGCGTTCGGCTGGAAGGGAGGCATCGGCACCGCATCGCGCGTGCTGCCCGCCTCGCTCGGCGGGTGGACGGTCGGCGTGCTCGTGCAAAGCAACTTCGGCGGCATCCTGCAGGTGATGGGCGCGCCGGTGGGGCGCGAACTCGGGCAGTATGCGTTCCAGCGCGACGTGAGCGCGGCACCCGACGCCGCGGCGGCGTCACGCGATCGATCGGCCCGCGGTCCTGCCGACGACAACGGCGACGGCTCGGTGATCATCATCATCGCCACCGACGCGCCGGTCGGTGACCGCAACCTCGGCCGAGTGGCGTCACGCGCGATGATGGGTCTCGGACGCACCGGCAGTTCGGCCTCGAACGGGAGCGGCGACTACGCGCTCGCGTTCTCGACCGCCGCGAGTGTGCGCCGCGCATGGGATGCACCGCGCGTCACGACCACCGAACTCGCGAACGAGGAGATGAGCGCCGTCTTCCAGGCGACGGTCGAGGCGGTGGAGGAGGCGATCTACAACTCGCTCTTCATGGCGACGACGACGCGCGGGAACGGTCGCACGGTGGAGGCGATCCCGCTCGACCGCGTGCGCGACGTGCTTCGCAAGTACGGGATC
>JAYTNC010000498.1:0-3898 GCA_043748515.1 Gemmatimonadota bacterium
CGCGCACTCGCCGCGGCGGTGGTGAACGTGCCCGGCGTGAGCGTGGTCGCGCCCGACACGAACATCCTGATGGTCGACCTCCTTGCGGGCCAGCAGGCCGCGCAGGTCGTCGCGCGCGCGCGCGAGGCCGGCGTCTGGATTACCGCCTGGAACAACACGCGCGTGCGCGCCGTGCTGCACCTCGACATCGACGATGCCGCGGTCGTGCGCGCGGGTGCGGTGCTCGCCGAGGCGCTCAGCGCGTGAGCGCGCAGGACGAGGGCCGCGCCGGCAGGCGCTGAGCAGCGAACTCGCGGATCGGCCGGGCTCTGGGGTCCCGCGGCGTCGGCAGGCGATTGTGGGCGCGTCGGCGGGTGACTATCCTTCGCTCGTTCCAGGTCCCGGGGGGCTTCGGCCCGCCAATTCCGCCAGGGCCGAAAGGCAGCAACGGTACGTGGTGTCCGTCGTCGCTCCGTCAGGCCTGGAACACTCGCGCGGGTGAGCATCCATTTGGGTGCTCCCCGCGCGTTTCGTTATTCGGTGTGGCCGGAGTGGGGCATGGGGGGGCGCGCGCGCGAGCGGAGACTGCGAACTGCGGTCACCACAGAGGCACAGAGGGCACAGAGAACGACAACGTCCGCCTGACTTCGAGGTGGCGCGATCGGCCATGGGCCTGCGTGCGGAGAGAGGCCGGTAGTTCTCTGTGTCCTCTGTGCCTCTGTGGTGAATGCTGTTGAGGTTGGCCTCGACGGTCTGCCGAACCCCCGAGCCGCTGTAGCGAACGCCACCGAAGGACAAGCCTCACGCCCGCCCCTCAACCTGGCTAAATTCACCGCCATGTCCCTCGCGCTCGCCCGCAAATACCGCCCGCGCCGCTTCGCCGACGTCGCCGTCCAGTCGCACGTCGCGAACACGCTGCGCAACGCGATCGCCGGCGACCGCCTCGGCCACGCGTATCTCTTCTGCGGCCCGCGCGGCACCGGCAAGACGACGCTCGCGCGCGTGCTCGCCATGGCGCTCAACTGCGAGGCCAAGCGCGACGACCGCGAGCCCTGCGGCGAGTGCGCCTCCTGCACCCGCATCTGGAGCGGCGGCGCCTCGCTCGACGTGGTCGAGATCGACGCGGCGTCCAATCGCGGCGTGGACGACGCCCGCGAACTCCGCGAGCGCGCCATGTACGCCCCTTCCGGCGAGGACCGCTACAAGGTCTACATCGTCGACGAAGCGCACATGCTCACGCGCGAGGCGTGGAACGCCCTCCTCAAGATCCTCGAGGAGCCGCCGCCGCGCGTGATCTTCGTCTTCGCGACGACCGAGCCCAACAAGATCCAGCAGGCCGCCGCGCCCGTGCTCTCGCGCATGCAGCGATTCGACCTCAAGCGCATCGGCCCCGCCGACGTGCGCGCGCGCCTCATGACGGTGCTCGCGACCGAGGGCATCGAGGCGCAGCCCGACGCGCTCGGCATGCTGGCGCGCGCCGCTGACGGCTCCATGCGTGACGCGCTCTCCCTCACCGACCAGGTCCTGTCCCTCGGCGGGAACGGCGTCGTCACCGCGGAGCGCGTGCGCGAGGCGCTCGGGCTCGTGCACGAGGACGAGCATCTCGCGTTGCTCGACATCATCGCCGAGCGGCGTGCGGGCGACGTCTTCGCCGCAGTCGCGCGTCTCGCCGATCATGGCGTCGACTTCTCGATCCTCCTCGCTGATTTCGCCGATCTCCTGCGCGCCCAGCTCGCGGTCGTGCTCGGCGGCTCGCTGCCGGATCTCTCCGACCGTCTCAAGGAAGAGCTTCCGAAGCGCATCAAGGTCTTCTCGGCGGGCGACCTGCTCCGCATGCTCAATCTCGTCGTAGAGGTCGAGCCGCACCTCAAGCGGAGCGGGCAGCAGCAGATGCTGTTCGAGACGCTGCTCGTGCGCTTCGCGCTGCTGGATCGCACGATCGATCTCGAAGCGGTGCTCCGCGGCATGCCCGGCGGGTCGGGCGGCGGCGCGGCCGCGCCAGTGCGCGCGAGTGCGCCCAGCGCGCGCCCGTCGATGGAGGCCTTGGCCGCGCCAGGTTCGCCCTCGGGTGGCCCGTCCGCGGCCCCGTCGAGCTCGGCACCCACTCCCGCGCTCTTCGCGTCCCCGGCGCCGCCGGCACCTTCTCGCGCTGCCGCGCCGGCGGCATCTGCGGCATCTGCGGCACCTGCGGCACCTGCGGCACCTGCGGCACCTGCGGCACCTGCGGCACCGATCGCGCCCGTCGCACCCGTCGTTCCGCCCGCGCCCCAATCGCGCCGCGCCGCGCCGCCGTCCGGCCTCGCGTCCGCGTCGACCGCGCCGGAGGTCGCCGATCGTCCGGCCCCTCGCCGCGACCTGCTCCCGCTCGACATCAACCGGGTCGCCGAGCACTGGGACGCGATCGTCGACAGCGTCAACTCGGAGCACCGCGCGCTGCTGCTCTCGAGCACGCTCGCGCACGCGACGCCCACCGCGGTCTCGGCGGGCGGCAGCGTCACGCTCACCGTCGAGTCCGAGTCGCACGCGGAGATCATCGCCGGCGGCGAAGCCGTGATCCTCGGCGCAATGCGACGGCGCTTCGACGGGGTACAGAAGATCGTGGTGCGGACCGTGACACCCGAGGGGGATCGCGTCCCGCGCCGCCTCAACGAGACGGCGGTGAAGGCGGATCGGATGGCGACGCTCCGCAAGCAGTCACCGCTGCTCGACGCCGCGGTCAAGGCGCTCGACCTGGAGCTGATGGAGTAGTCCGTGTTCGGCTTGCCCCCCGTTGCTCCGAAGGCCTAACTTGTTCTCCCAGCGACACTTCGCCCGCGTGATGCGATGACCGATTTCTTGATGATGATGCAGCAGGCCCAGCAGATGACCGGGAAGCTGCAGGAAGTGCAGGATGAACTCGGTCGGCTCACGGTGACGGGAGCGGCCGGAGGCGGCCTCGTGAAGATCGAATCGGACGGGAAGGGCGCCGTGAAGCGCGTCTCGATCGATCCCTCGGTCGTGAACCCGGCCGACGTCGAGATGCTCGAGGACCTGATCGTCGTGGCGATGCAGGAAGCCCAGAAGAAGGCGCGGGAAGCCGCGGAGGCCGAGATGAAGAAGGTCACCGTCGGTCTCGGGCTCGGCGGCGGGCTCCCGTTCAAGCTCCCGTTCTAGCGCGTGTCGGCGATCGACGATCTCGTGAACGAGCTGTCGCGGCTCCCGACCATCGGTCGGAAGTCGGCGATGCGGCTCACGTATCATCTGCTGCGGCAGCCGGCGGAACAGAGCCAGCGGCTCGCGGCGGCGCTGGTGACCTTGGCCGAGAAGATCCGGCCCTGCTCTGAGTGTTTCAACCTGACGGAGTCGGAGCGGTGCGCGCTCTGCACCGACCCGCGGCGGGACCGCAGCGTCGTCTGCGTGGTGGAAGCGGCGTCGGACATTCCGTCGATCGAGCGTACCGGGGAGTTCCGCGGGCTGTATCATGTGCTGGGCGGACGTCTCGCGCCGCTCGACGGCGTGGGGCCGAGCGATCTGACGGTGGAGGCCTTGGTGACGCGCGTCACGTCCGGAGGGATCCGGGAAGTGATCGTGGCGACCAATCCCAAGCTCGAAGGGGAGGCGACCGCGCTGTATCTTCAGGAGCAGTTGCGTCCGACAGGGGTGACGGTCAGCCGGCTCGCCCGCGGCCTGCCGGTGGGTGGGGATCTCGAGTACGCCGACGGCGTCACGATCGTGCAGGCGCTCTCGGCGCGGCGGGCGATGTGAGTCGCCGCGCGCTCTGGTTCGGCATCGGCTTCGCGAGCGCCTTCGCCGCCGGGTACCATTGGTGGTCGCAGGAGCAGGAGCAGAACCAGCGGGCGCTGTACAGCCCGCGCCCGATGCGTCGTCTTGCGGCGCTGGGATGGTTGAGCGGCCAGCCGTCGGCCGCGACGATCATGAC
>JAYTNC010000499.1:0-4156 GCA_043748515.1 Gemmatimonadota bacterium
GAGGTCTTGGCGAGCACCGTCTGGTTCACGATCGCCGCGCCGTCCACGAGCCAGCCGATCACGCCCATGTCGGCCCAGGCGAGCGTCGGGTAGTTGAAGATGCTCGAGTACTTCGCTGTGCCGTCGAGCAGCTGGTTGAACAGGTCGTAGCGGTCGACGCCGAGGGTCTCGGCGCCGCAGTAGATGTAGAGCCCGTGCCCCGCCTCGTCCTGCACCTTCGCGATGAGGCTCATCTTGCGGCGCAGGCTCGGCGCGCGCGTGATCCAGTTCCCTTCGGGCAACATGCCGACGATCTCGGAATGCGCGTGCTGGGACATCATGCGCGTGAGCTGCTTCCGGTAGCGCTCGGGCATCCAGTCCTTGGGCTCGATGCTCTCGCCCGAGGCGATGCGCGCTTCGAAGGCGGCGATGAGGGCCGGGTCTTCGGCGTGGGGGATCTGCTTCTGTTCCATGGGTTCAATCTATATTTGGCATATGACCTCAACCACCTCCGGCACCCCCGGCGTTCCCGAGGGGAGCGTCCGCACCAGCGTCGCCGACGGCATCGGGACCGTCGAGTTCAGCCACCCGAAGGGGAACTCCCTGCCGGCCAAGCTGCTCAACGAGTTGGCCGCCGCCATCTCGGCCGTCGGGGCCGATCCGGCCGCCCGGGTGATCGTCCTCCGGAGCGGCGGGAGCTCGACCTTCTGCGCCGGCGCCTCGTTCGACGAGTTCACGGCGGTCGCGGACGCCGCGGCGGGTCAGGAGTTCTTCTCCGGCTTCTCGCGCGTGATCATGGCGATGATCCGGGCCCCCAAGTTCGTGCTCACTCGCGTACAGGGACGCGCGGCGGGTGGCGCGATCGGCCTGATCGCCGCGAGCGATTACTCGGTCGCGGTGCGTTCGGCCCAGGTGAAGCTGAGCGAGCTGCAGGTGGGGATCGGGCCGTTCGTGGTGGGCGTGGTGATCGAGCGGAAGCTCGGCCTCGCGTCGTTCATGAACCTCGGCGTGCATGCCGACTGGCATGACGCCGAGTGGTGCGAGCGGCACGGGCTCTACTCGATGCTGTGCGACGACGCGGCGGCGCTCGATGCGGCGGTCGATGCGCATGCGCGCCGGCTCGCGGACTCGAATCCCGAGGCGATGCGTGAGATGAAGAAGATCTTCTGGTCGGGGACCGAGGAGTGGGGCGATCGGATGAGCGCGCGCGCGGCGATGAGCGGACGGATGGTGCTCTCCGAGTTCACGCGGGCGGCGCTCGACAAGTTCCGAGCGCGCTGACCGAGCGCGCTGACCGAGCGCGCGCGGGAGGTCAGCAGTACAGCGCGGTGATCGCCTCTTCGAACGACTCCGCGAACCCGCCGGCGCGGATGCGCTCCGTTGCCGCGAACGCCGCCCCGTCGAGCTTCTTCGACGCCTCGAGCAGCGTGTGGATGTCGAACGGCACACCCTCGATCCGCGCGAGATACTCCTCGACCGCGGTGAGATAGCCCATCATCCCGCCGAGCTCGGTGGGGCATGAGACCTTGTGAGCCTGCTGCAGGAGCGCGGCGACGGACGGATCGGGCATCGCGAGATTCTCGCTGCCGCAGATCACCGAGAGGCGCGCGTTCGCGACGCACGCATCGACCGTCGCGCGGTCGAGCGATCCGCCCGCGGCGTTGACGACGAACGCGTCGATCGGCTCCTGCAGCATCGCGAGCTTGCCCTCGGGGCCCCAGGTGCGGATCCCCATCGCCTCGAGCTCGGCGCGACGCTCCGCGCGCGACTCGCAGACGAGGATCGTCGCGCCCTGCTCGCGCAGCTGACCGACGATGTGCATCCCGATGTTGCCGCAGCCGACGAGCGCGACCGTCGCGTTCTTCAGCGAGACTCCCGACGCGCGCAACATGCCGTGCAGCACATGGTAGTTGCCCTCGCCGGTCGGTCCCGACGTGTCGGCGACGACGCTCCCCTTGTAGCGCTCGTTCAGATACGCCAGCGACTGGTGCGCGCCGTCGTGCATGAGCCCGTGGCCGAGATCCTGTCCCGTGGTAAGGTGGATCCCGGCGACGCGTTCGACCTCCTGGAACGAGGCGATGGCGAAGTCGAGGAGCTCGGCGTCGTGTGGCTGGCCGACGCGCGCATCGGGCGTCGGCGCGAGCACGCACTTGCCGCCGACGATCCGCTTGATGTCGCGCATGGCGAGCGGGCCGCCCACCTGGATCACGCGCGACCAGTGGACCTTCTCTTCCATGCCGATCGCGAGGGCGATCGCTTCGCGGTCGGTGGTGAAGCCGGGGGCCGACGTCCGTTCGACCGGCGCGATGCGAAAACCGCCGAGCGAGAGCTTCTGCGAGCCCGGCTCGGCGTGCGTGGCGACGGAGAGGGTCCAGCCCCGGGGGTCGGTGAATCGGTAGACCCAGACCTTCGGGTTGATCGACGACGCGAGCTCGGGAAAGAGCTTCAAGCTGTCGCCGGGAGTCAGAATGGTGGCGGTCACGGATGAAATGTACTCGGGCCGCTGCGCGGTGGCGGCGCCTCCCGGACCCGGTCGGCGATCGATCCGTGACCGGCGTCCTATTGATGTTCGCCCGAACGGTCACGATCATCCGGGGCATGCCACGACATTCGCTGCCCCGCTCCGGCGCTCTCGGCGGTCTGCTCGTCATTCTGCTCGTCGCCGCAGGCGCCGAGCCGATCCGCGCGCAGGTCGCCGGTGTCCCGACTCCGATCGCGAGCTTCGACTCCGCCTGGTCGGCGCTCTCACGCACCTATTGGGACACCGTGTTCGTCGCGACGCGGTGGCGCAGCGCGCACGACTCGATCCGCGCGACACTGGGCCCCGGTGCCGACGTCGACGCCGTGCGCGCCGCGATCCGCGCGCTCATCGCGGTGCCCCGGCAGTCGCACTTCGTGCTGCTGCCGAGCACGGCGGTGCCCGTCCCGGACGGCGACGGACCGTCGGACGCCGCGCGCCCCGGGACGACCGGCCTCGACGTGCGCGCGATCGGCGAGCGGATCGTCGTCTGGCGCGTCGAGCCGGACGGTCCGGCCGCGCGCGCCGGCATCCGCGCAGGTGACATCGTCACGCAGCTCGACACGCTCGGCGTGCCGCAGATGCGCGCGATGCTGCGCGAGTCGATGCCGCACGACACCGCCAAGGCCGACGCGCTCGTCACGACGCTCATCAAGGGCCGGCTCGGCGGCCGCGTCGGCGACACGCTGCGCCTCACCGTCAGCGATCGCCGAGGACGCACGCGCACGGTCGCGCTCGCGCGCACGCCGCTCGCGGGCCGCATCACGCAGTTCGGCAATCTCCCGCCGATCGTGGTGCACGCGAGCGCCTCGCGCGAGACCGTGCGCGCGCGCGGCCGTGCGGCGCGATCGGTCGCGACGATCTCCTGGTCGGCCTGGTTCCCCGTGCTCTCGCCGACGCTCGACACGCTGTTCTTCACCAGCCGCGACGCCGATGCGCTGATCATCGACCTGCGCGGAAACCCCGGCGGCGTGATCGGCATGCTCTCCGGCATCTCCGGCCATCTGCTCGACACGGTCGTCTCGCTCGGCGAGCTCCGTTCACGCAGCGGGCTGCTCAAGTTCTCGTCCAACCCGCGGCGCGTCGACCGCGCGGGCCAGCGCAGCGCGCCCTTCGCCGGGCCGATCGCGATCATCGTCGACGAGTTCTCGGCGAGCACCACCGAGTTCTTCGCGTCGGGCATGCAGGCGATCGGACGGGCGCGGGTGTTCGGCTCGACGAGCGCAGGCCAGGCGTTGCCGGCCGCGATGGGGCGCCTGCCGAGCGGCGACGTGCTGATGCACGTGATCGCCGACCATTCCGATGCCCGCGGACGCCGGGTCGAGGGCATCGGTGTATCACCGGACGAGGCCACGCCACTCCGGCTGGCCGACCTGCGCGCCGGGCGCGATGCCGCGCTCGACGCGGCGCGCGCGTGGATCGCCGCGGGCGCGCCCTGACGTGAAGGTCCCCCTGTTCGTCCTATTCCGGAGCGCCGCGAGGGCTCCGTCACACCGCAAGACACACTCCAACGGAGGTCCCGTGTCGATCCGCCGCTCCACGCCTTTCCTGCTCCTCGCCCTCCTCGTCGCCGGCGCCCAGTCCGTCGCCGCCCAGACGCCGGACGAGGTGCTCGCACGCTTCGCGAAGGTCGTCGACCCCGAGGGCAAGATCGCCTCG
>JAYTNC010000500.1:0-14279 GCA_043748515.1 Gemmatimonadota bacterium
CGTTCATCTGCCATCGACGGCCGATCTCGTAGAGCGCGGGCTGGATCAGGTGCGCCCCGGCCTCGACCACCGTGTGCCCGAGACTGAGCCGATGGTCGACGATCCAGAGGGCGTCGCGACGCTCCCCTCCGAGCAGCGCATCCACGAAGCGCGTGCACTCGGTCCACTCTTCGGACTTCCGCGCGTCGACGGCCGGATCCGCCTCGCGAGCGGCGAGGAACCCGGCCTTCACGCGCGCGATCGCCTCGGTCACGATCGCGGCATCGCGCGGATCGAGCCGCGCCCCGAGATACTCGGAGATCCAGTCGAGCGCGCGCGCGAGGTGACCGGCGGGGATCTGCCGGCTCGCGAGCACCGACTCGACCCAATGCAGGTAGTCGACCATCGGCGTGAGCATCCCGAACTCGAGGACGGAAGCGAGGAACTCGAGGTGATACGCGATGTCCACGCGGCAGGCCTCGTACCCGCGCGCGCCGAACTGCCGGTACTCGGCGCCATGCTCCGCCAGGAACCGACGGCTCACGACGTCCGCGGCGGACGCGCTCAGCTCCCGGTACCGTCGAAGTCCGATCGCTCCGAGCACCGGGCCTCGCGAGACGGAAAGGAGCGCGCCGGGCTCGCGGGCGAACTGCTTCGAGGTCTTCATGTTCCGCTCAGACGGTACCCGTCAACTGGTGGACGTGCGCGGGTTGGTTCATCAACAGCCAGTAGACGCTCATGGCCCGTATCGCCTCGGTGAAGCCCTGGAACCCGACCGGTTTGCGGACATAGCTGTTCGCGCCGGCACGGTAGCTGGCGAGGATGTCCTCCTGCTCGCCCGACTCGCTCATCACGACCACCGGCACGAGCATCGTGTGCGCATCGGCGCGCAACCGCTCGAGCGGCTCGAGTCCCCCGGCGCGGGGCCGCGCGACGTCGATCAGGATGAGATCGGGGACCCGGCGGCCCGGGAGCCGGCGCGGCTCGACCGTGCCGAAGAGATGCTCCAGCGCGGCCTCGCTGTCGCGCACGACGACGAGTTCGTTCCGGAGTCGGAAGTTGCCGAGGGCCATGCGGATGAGCTCCTCGTCGTGGGCGTCGTCCTCGACGAGCAGGATCGTCCTGCCGCGCATGCGGAGGTCCATCAGGCCGGCGCGCAGGCGGGCGGGCAGGCCGACGTGGCGCGGCGCAGTTCGGTGAGGTCCTGCACCATCCCCGCGACGTGCCGCGGACGGCCTGCCGCGTCGTACCGCACGACCTGCCGCGTGTGCAACGTGCGGATGTCCTGCCCCGCGCGCACGACCCGGCATTCGTACTCGAACCGCTTCTCCCCGCGCGCGGTCGCGCCGGCGATCATCTGACTCACGCGCACCCGATCGTCCGGGTGCACGCGCGAGAGGAACTCATGCTGGCTCGCCATGACGCCCCACGACACGCCGTAGATGCGGTAGAGCTCGCGCGACCAGATCGCCTCGTCGGTGCGCGCATCCCAGTCCCAGCTTCCCACGTGTGCGACGGCCTCGGTCTCCGCGAGCTGGCGCTCGCGCAGGAGCAGCGACGCCACAGCTTCTTCGCGGTCGGCGTCGAGCATGAAGCTCAGCAATGCCGGTGCGCCGTTGAAGGTGATGCGGGCGGCCCGCAGTTCCACGGCGAAGACACTGCCGTCCTTGCGACGATGATGCCACGATCCCGCGAGCACGAACGGCGTGTTCGCCTGCGCGCGGAACTCGTCCCGCATGCGCCCGGTCTCCTGCGGGAGACGGATCGCCTCGACCGACATCGCACTGAACTCCTCCCGCGAGTAGCCGTATTGCGCGAGCGCGGCGTCGTTGACGACCAGGAAGCGCCCGCTCGTCTCGTCGATGATCCAGGTGGGCAACGGCGATGCCTCGAAGAGCAGGCGGTACTGCGCTTCGTCGGCCCGCATCGTCACCTTCGCGTTCGTGATCGCCACCCTGCTCCCGGTGAGTTTCGTGCCTGTTCGCTCGCTGCACGATAGGCGGTCAGCCCCTCCGTCCGCCGTCCCACGAACGGGTGACATCCCAGCGGATGGGGGGGGGCGCGACCGCCGGTCATCCCGGCACCCTGACCAAGAGGACTAGACAACTCGTGCGATGGTCCGCCGCTGGCAAGAACCACGTATTATAACGGGTGTCCGCGCAGCGCCTCGCCGCTCTGGATCTCCCCCCGTCCGTGCCCATCATGCCTGCCGCTCCCGACCGCCCGCCCGACCACGCGGACGTCCTGCACAAGGAAGCGTTGCTCACGGCGGAGGCGCTCCAGCGCGCGATCTTCAACAGCGCGACCTTCTCGAGCATCGCCACCGACGCCAAGGGCGTCATCCAGATCTTCAACGTCGGTGCCGAGCGCATGCTCGGCTACGTCGCCGCCGAGGTGATTGACAAGATGACCCCGGCGGATACTTCCGATCCGCAAGAAGTCATCGCGCGCGGCAAGACACTCAGCCTCGAATTCGCCACCACGATCGCGCCAGGATTCGAATCCCTCGTCTATAAGGCCTCGCGTGGCATCGAGGACATCTACGAGTTGACCTACATCCGCAAGGACGGCAGCCGCTTCCCCGCCGTGGTCTCCGTCACCGCCCTGCACGACGACCAGAACGCCATCATCGGCTACCTGCTGATCGGCACCGACAACACCGCGCGCAAGCAGGCCGAGGAAGCCCTGCTCAAGGCCGGGGCCTTGCAGAAGGCCATTTTCGACAGTGCCAACTTCTCCAGCATCGCCACCGACGCCAGCGGCGTGATCCAGATCTTCAACGTCGGCGCCGAGCGCATGCTCGGCTACACGGCCGCCGAGGTGATGAACACGATCACCCCGGCCGACATTTCCGACCCGCAGGAAGTCATCGCACGCGCCGCCGCCTTGAGCCTGGAACTCGAAACCACGATCACGCCGGGCTTCGAAGCCCTGGTGTTCACGGCCGCGCGCGGCATCGAGGACATTTACGAGCTGACTTACATCCGCAAGGACGGGAGCCGCTTCCCCGCCGTCGTCTCGGTCACCGCGCTGCGCGACGCCGGCGATGCGATCATCGGCTACCTGCTCATCGGCACCGACAACACCGCGCGCAAGCAGGTCGAGGAGGAGCGCAAGAAGCTCGACCAGAAGCTCCGCGACCAGCAGTTCTACACACGCTCGCTCATCGAGTCGCACATCGACGCGATCGTGACGACCGACCCCGCCGGCATCATCACCGACGTGAACACGCAGATGGAGGTCCTTACGGGACGCACGCGCGACGAGCTCATCGGCGCGCCGTTCAAGGACCACTTCACCGCTCCCGAGAAGGCCGAGGCGGGCATCACGCTCGTGCTGCGCGAGAAGAAGGTGGAGAACTTCGAGCTCACCGCGCGGTCGCGCGAGGGCAAGGAGACGATGGTCTCGCTCAACGCGACGACCTTCTACGACCGCGACCGCTCGCTGCAGGGCGTCTTCGCCGCCGCGCGCGACGTCACCGAGCGCAAGCGCCTCGACCAGCTGCTGCGCGAGAAGAACGTCGAGCTCGAGAGCTCGCGCTCGACCGCCGAGAAGGCGAGCCTCGCCAAGTCGGAGTTCCTCTCGAGCATGAGTCACGAGCTCCGGTCGCCGCTCAACGCGATCATCGGCTTCAGTCAGCTCATGGAGACCGACACCCCGCCGCCGAGCGCAGCGCAGAAGGCGAGCATCGATCAGATCCTGCAGGCCGGATGGTACCTGCTCACGCTCATCAACGAGATCCTCGACCTCGCCGTGATCGAGTCGGGGAAGATGACGATCTCGCGCGAGCCGGTCGCCCTCGCGGAGGTGCTCGCCGAGTGCGAGGATCTCATCGGCACGCAAGCCACGCAGCATGGCGTCACGACGCGCTTCCCCGCGCCCGACCTCTCGCTCATCGTGCACGCCGACCGCACGCGCCTCAAGCAGGTGCTGCTCAACCTCCTCTCCAACGCCGTCAAGTACAATCGGCCCCACGGCTCTCTCGTCGTCACGTGCGACGTGCGCGACTGCGGGCGCGTCCGCATCGCGGTCACGGACACCGGCGAGGGACTCACGCCCGAGCAGGTCGACAATCTCTTCCAACCCTTCAATCGCCTCAGACAGCAGGCCCTCGGCGAGGAAGGCACCGGCATCGGCCTCGTCGTGAGCAAGCGGCTCGCCGAGGCGATGCACGGTACGATCGGCGTCGAGAGCCGCGTCGGGACCGGCAGCACGTTCTGGATCGAACTCGGATCGGCCTCTGACCTCGTCGAGGCGGTCGGCGAGGTCACCCCCGAGATGGTCGATGATGTCTTCGGCGAGCTGGTCGATTATGTCTCCGTCGACGAGGGCGGCGACGTCACCGCCCCGGTCGGTACACCGACACCGCCGTCCACGCCGCCCGTCCCGCGGGTCTCCCTCGCCGCGCCGAGCATGAGCACGCTCCTTTACGTCGAGGACAATCCCGCGAATCTGATGCTCGTCGAACAGTTGGTCGCCCGACGCCCGGACCTCCGGCTGCTCAGCGCAGGCACGGCGATGGAGGGCATCGCGCTCGCGCGCGACGAGCAGCCCGACGTCATCCTCATGGACATCAACCTGCCGGGGATGAACGGCTTCGCCGCGCTGCGCATCCTCCTCGCCGATCCCCTGACGCTGACGATCCCCGTGATCGCCCTGAGCGCCAACGCGATGCCACGGGACATCGCGCGCGGGATGCAGGCCGGCTTCTTCCGCTACCTCACCAAGCCCGTACGCGTGCCCGACTTCTTCGAGTCGCTCAACGCCGCGCTCAAGCTCTCGCTGGCCCGCGTGCGTCCGCCGGCCGTCGTCCTCCCCGCCGCCTCATGATCGGCGCCGCTGAGATCCGCAACGCGCGCATCCTCGTCGTCGACGACTCGGCGGTGAACCTCACGCTGCTCACGCGGATGCTCGACGGCGCGGGCTACACCAACGTCACGGCGACGACGAAGTCCACCGAGGTCTGCGCGCTCTACGAGGAGCACCGGTACGACCTGATCCTTCTCGACCTCATGATGCCCGACATGGACGGCTTCGATGTCCTCGACGGACTGCGCGCGGTCGAGCTCGAAGGCTACGTCCCGGTCGTGGTGCTCACGGCCCAGCCGAAGCACCGTCTGCGCGCGTTGGAGGCCGGCGCCCGGGATTTCATCACCAAGCCCTTCGACAAAATCGAGGCGCTCGCACGCATCCAGAACGTGCTCGAGGCGCGACTCCTGCTGCTCGAATCGCGCAATCACCGCAAGCTGCTCGAACAGTACGACCAGCTCACCGGCCTGCCCAACCGGCGCCGGTTTCGCGAACTGCTCGTCAAGGCACTCACGCGCCCCGAGGCCCCGGACGAGCGGGTCTCGGTGCTCTTCCTCTCGGTCGACCGCTTCCACGTCGTCAACGACGTGCTCGGTCGCACGATCGGCGGTGCGCTGCTCACGATGATCGCCGACCGCCTCCTCTCCTGCCTGAGCCCGATGAGCACGCTCGCGCGCCTCGAGGGCGCCGAGTTCGGCGTGATCCTCGTGACGCCTGTCGGCGAGCCCGAGGCGGCGGAACCGATCGCACATCGCCTGCGCGAGGCGCTGCGCGCACCGCTCGCGATCGACGGACACGAACTCGCCGCGACGCTGAGCATCGGCGTCACCGTCTCCCCCACCGACGCGACCGAGACCGATGTGCTCCTGGTCTGCGCGGCGCGCGCGCTCGGCGAGGCCCGCGCCTCCGGCGGCGACACGGTTCGCTACTACTCGGCCGAGTCGAACCACGACGCCGAGGAGTCGCTGTCGCTCGAGATTGCGCTGCGCGGGGCGCTCGAGCGGGAGGAGTTCGAGATTCACTACCAGCCGAAGATGCGCATCCATACCGGCGACTGGATGAGCGCCGAGGCCCTGCTCCGCTGGGACCGGCCCGGCCACGGGCCGGTTTCGCCTGGGACTTTCATCAAAGTGCTCGAAGACACGGGGATGATCGTCGCCGTGGGCAGTTGGGTGCTTCACACCGTCTGCCGTCAGATCGCCGCCTGGGAGGCCGCGGGCCTCGGCCGCATCCGCGTGGCGGTGAATGTCTCGAGCAAGCAGTTCGCGCGAAAGGGCTTCGTCGCCGAGGTCGAGCACGCGCTCACGACGCACGGGGTCTCCTCGGATTCGCTCGACATCGAGATCACCGAGAGCTCGCTCATGTCGCGCAACCTGGAGACCGAGTCGGCGCTCCGCGCCCTCAAGGCGCTCGGCGTGCAGATCGCGCTCGACGACTTCGGCACCGGCTACTCCAGCCTCTCGTACCTGCGCCGCTATCCGATCGACACGATCAAGATCGACATCAGCTTCATCCGCGGCATCACCACCGATCCGGACGAGGCGGCGATCGCCGTCGCGATCATCGAGATGGCGCGCGTCCTGAAGATGACCGTCGTCGCCGAGGGCGTCGAGACGCAGGAGCAGCTTGACTTCCTGCGCGTCCACGCCTGCGACGAGATCCAGGGCTATCTCTTCTCGCCGCCGCTGCCGGCCGCCGCCTTGGCGTCGCTGCGCCTCGCGCGCCCGGTCGCATAAGGTCGCGACGCAGGTCGCGCGGACTATATTCCGCGCGTGCGAAACTCCCCCGAGACCCGCGAACGCATCCGTGCCATCTTCGGCGGTTCCGTCGGCAATCTCGTCGAGTGGTACGACTGGTACACCTACTCGGCATTCGCGCTCTACTTCTCCGGCGCCTTCTTCCCGCCCGCCAGCCCCACCGCGCAGCTGCTCAACTCGGCGGCGGTCTTCGCGGTGGGGTTCTTCATGCGCCCCGTCGGTGGCTGGCTCCTGGGCCGCTACGCGGACCGGCACGGCCGCAAGGCGGCGCTCACCACGTCGGTGCTGCTCATGTGCGGCGGCTCCCTGATGATCGCCGTCACGCCGTCGTACGCGACGATCGGCCTCGGGGCCCCCGCGCTGCTGCTGCTCGCCCGGTTGCTCCAGGGCATCAGCGTGGGCGGCGAGTACGGCGCGAGCGCGACCTACTTGAGTGAGCGCGCCGGCCGCGAGAACCGCGGCTTCTTCTCGAGCTTCCAGTACGTCACGCTCATCCTCGGCCAGCTGCTCGCGCTGTCGGTGCTGCTCGTCCTCCAGGCGACGCTCACCGAGGCGCAACTCCATGCCTGGGGTTGGCGCATCCCGTTCGTCTTCGGCGCCCTCGCGGCAGTCGTCGCGGTCTGGCTGCGCCGCTCGCTCGACGAGACGGTGAGCTTCACCAAGGCCGCGGCGCATGAGTCCGGCCTGCGCGCCATGCTGAAGCACCCGCGCGCGGTCGCCGCGACGTTCGGACTGACCGCGGGCGGTGCGCTCTCGTTCTATGTGTTCACGACCTACGCGCAGAAGTTCCTCGTGAACACCACGGGCTTCAGCAAGACCACCGCATCGCAGGTGAACGCGGCCACGCTCGTCGTGTTCATGCTCGTGCAACCGCTCTTCGGCGCGCTCTCCGACCGGATCGGCCGGCGGCCGTTGCTGATCACCTTCGGCCTGCTCGGCACGCTCGGCATCGTCCCCCTGCTCACCGCGCTCGAGTCGGCGCGCTCGCCGATGCACGCCTTCCTGCTGCTCACGGCGGCGTTGCTCGTGGTCTCGTGCTACACGTCGATCAACGCCGTCGTGAAGGCCGAGCTCTTTCCGACCGAGGTGCGCGCGCTAGGCGTCGCCCTGCCCTATGCGCTCGCCGTGTCGATGTTCGGCGGCACGGCCGAGTACGTGGCGCTCGCGCTCAAGGGCGCCGGACACGAGCGCTGGTTCTACTGGTATGCGACGGCGATCGTCGCCTGCTCGCTCGCCGTCTATGCGCTCATGCCCGACACGAAGCGGCACTCGAAGATCCTCGAGGACTGACGCTCGGTCGATCAGCCACCACGCACCGTGATGCCCACCGACTTCCGGTAGAGCGTGCCGAGCGGCAGCACGTTCGGGATCACCTGGGTCGCGTTGCACCCCACGGGGACCTTGCAGCTCTTCCCCGGCGGGCACGGGCCCGTGTTGAACGTGATGGTCGTGTTGTCCGGGTTGGTCAGCACACGCAACTTCATCGCGACCGCCTTCGCCGACGCACCGCTCGCACCGACGATCGGCTGGGCGAGCGCGAAGGTCGCCATCTTGTTCTCGCTGTTGTTGCCGCGGAGCATGACCGTCGCGCGCGTCACCACGGGGATCGCGACGTTCGGGTCGAACGTCGCGCGCTGGTAGCTCAGCTCGATCTCGTACGGCGTCGGATCCTTCGCGTTGCCCGTCGACGAGAAGTAGAGCTGCACCTGCCGGATCGTCTTGTTGTTCCCCGGATCGGGGATCCAGAACGCGTACGGCTTGGACGCGTCGTTGACCGGATCTTTCGATCCGCCCGCGGCGCATGCGTTGAGCACACCGAGATTGCTCGTGCCGCTCGCCTCGATCACCGAGGCGATCGCGGAGTTCGACGGGAGCGCGGCGCGCAGCTGGTTGTCGCCGTCGCCGAGCGTCCAGGCCGCCGCGGCCTCGCCGATCGCGTCGGTCGAGGACGAGGCCGGCGTGACGGAGCCGTTGCTGCTCAGGCCGGCCGTCCACGAGACCGACTCGCCCGACACGCTGTTGCCGAACGCGTCGGTCACGAGCGCGGCCGATTGCAGCACCGTGCCTGCCGGCGCGACGAGCCCGGTGACCGGACGCACGATCTGGATCGCAGCGGCAGCGGCCGGCGTGACCGAGAAGCTCCCCGACGTCGGCGGCACCGCGGGCGGCGTGATGAACGACGCCGATCCGGTGAACGTGTAGCCCGTCGCCGCCTTGTTGATCACGAGGCCCGTGAAGACGGTTTCGCCCGTCACCGCCGTCGTGGTCGCGGAAGCGGAACCGCCCGCGAAGGTGAACTGATTGAGCGTGATCGTCACCGCGTCAGCGGCGCCGAGCACGCGGTTGCCGTACTTGTCCACCTCGATCGCGCGCACGTCGAACGGCGTGCCGGCGACCACGCTCGTCGGGATCTCGGTGAACACGAGACTCACCGGGGGATTCGCTATCGCGTCGAACACCGACTGTGCCGGCGCGAAGCTCACGCCGGCCAAGGCATCGCCACCGAGCCCCGGTGTCGCCGTGACTTGGTTGGCACCCGCCGCGCCCAATGTCCAGCAGATGCCCGAGCGGCCGTATGCGGAGCTCTCATCGATGGTCGAACCCGCGAAGGTGCCGCAGACGCCGCCGGCCGAACGGTCGGCGATCGAACCGCCGCCCGCCGTGACCGTCCAGGTGATCGGCACGCCGATGAACGGCGTTCCGAGCCGCGTCGCGACCTGCACGTCGGGCAGGCAGGCATCGGCGACCGGGGTGCCGACCGGCGCCTCGATCGGCGAGCAGGACTCGCCGACGTTCGAAAGCGTGGCACCCGCGCCGAGCAGGTTGGACATCGGAGCGGACCGCGTGAACTCGGTCACCGTGCCGCCCACGCCGCCACCGAACGACATCTCCTGCATGAACGCGTGCAGGCGCGTCGGCAGCACCGCGCTCACCATCCGCTTCCAGAGCGGGGCCGCCGCACCGGCGTCGGCCGTCTGGATCGGGCAGGTGATGAAGTTCGCGTCCGCTGCGGGCGTGATCTCGAAGCCGAACGAGGCGTCGTGTCCGAGGCGCAGCCGCGCGCGCACGTTCGCGGGGATCACGCCCGCCGCGCAGATCCCGACCGTCGCCGGCTGCGCGAGGATCGTGTCCGCATCGGCCTGCGCCGTGATGTTCGTGAAGCCCGGGTACTGGTCGAGCTTGGTCGTGAGCGGACCGGCGCCACCGAGGTACGAGTCGGGCAGCGGCTGGAATGTGATCAGGGTCGGCGCATTGACGGGATTGGCCGGGAACAGGATGCCCGTCGCGCCATTCGCGCTCGTGACCACCTGCGCCGAGTCGCCCGGGAAGATCAGCGCCGAGTTCGACGGATCGGTCATGGTGATGTCGAGCCCGGCGAAGCAATACACGTCGCTCGCGAACTCGGCGATCTGCGCGTCGGTGCCGGGGAGACCGCCCTCGCCGCTCTTGTCGAGCACGAAGCCGACGATGTTGAACGCCTTGTCCTTGGCGTCGGGGATGTTGCCGTCGGTGACCTGCTTGTCGAGGTTCTCGAGCTTGCCTCGGACCGAGTTATAGTTGGGCGAGCCCGGGCCGAAGATCACCGCGGCTTGGGTGAGCAGCGACGCGATGTCGGTGCAGACGCCGGCCTCGATGCTCGCGCGGCCCGTGACCGCTCGCACCGTGTCGATGCGGGGCGAGGCCGTGGGGGAATCGCTGCACGCAGCGACCACAAGTCCAACGGCCAGCAAAGCGAGAGGGCGCTGGCGAGACAACATCGGTCGAGCTCCTTACATAAGGAATGATCGGTCCTGTTCGGTGGCACCGGTCGACCCGACCGATTTGTATCCACCGTGCAGAATCCGACCACAAATGTGTGGGAAGTATCATGGCACAACAGTAGGCTTTCCCTCAGGGGCCTACCTGAGGGCCTGGCGGAGCGGACCGGGACCCACCCCGATGGTGGCGCGGCCCGCGAGGCCCTATCTTCTCGCTCGCCGGACCCCGTAGCGGGCGATCCGGTCCGTCCCCTTTGCTTGCGGAGTTGTCCGGTGCGCCGCCTCACGACCTCGATCGTTGCCCTGACTCTCGCCGTGGGCGCCCTCGGCGCCCAGGCCCCGACCCACCCCCTCGACGGCCTGTCCGGACGCGAGCACTGGGTCATCTACGACGCCCTCGTGGCGTCCGGGCGCACCGACAGCACGACGAATTATCTGTACGTGGGCCTCAACGAGCCCCCCAAGTCCGAGGTCCTCGCCTGGCGCGCCGGCCAGTCGTTCCGCCGTGAGGCGCTCGTGCACCTCATCCAGGGCACGCGCGGCTACGAGGCCATCGTTGACATCGCCGGCAAGCGGGTCCTCTCTTGGACCGAGGTGCCCGGCCGGCAGTTCATGACGAGCAACGCCGAGAACGCAGCCGCCGACCGGCTCGCGATGTCCGATGCCCGCGTCCGCGAGGCCATCCGCAAGCGCGGTGTCACCGACTTCACGCACGTCGGATGCAGTCCGGCCAACCACGGCTACTTCGACCTGCCCGAGGAGCGCGGCAAGCGCGTCGTGCACATCATGTGCGGCGATGATCGCGGCCGCGTCACCGGCTACGGCGAGAACTTCGAAGGCCTCGTGGTAGTCGCCGACCTCACCGACAACAGGATCCTCCGTGTGATCGACACCGGCGTGCGTCCGGCGAGCGGTCCCTTCGGCGCGTACGACGCGGAAGCGATCGGGCCCACGCGCACGACGCCGAACCCGGTGACGATGATCCAGCCGGGCGGCCCCTCCTACCTGCTCGATGGTCACCAGGTGAGCTGGCAGAACTGGAAGTTCCAGTTCCGCGTCGATCCGCGCCGCGGCATCGTGCTCTCGACCGTGCGCTACACCGACGCCGGGCGCGACCGTTCGGTGATGTATCAGGGCTCGCTCTCCGAACTCTTCGTGCCGTACATGGATCCCAGCGGGCCCTGGAACTATCAGGGCTTCTTCGACCTCGGCACCTATCCGTCCCTCTTCGGCGGCATCGCGAGCAGCCTCGAGCGCGGCGTCGAGTGCCCCGACTACGCCACCTACTTCGACGCGATGGTCGTGACCGACCAGGGCCGGCCGCGCGAGCGCAAGCGCGCCGCCTGCCTCTTCGAGCGCTCCGCCGGCGACGTCGCCTGGCGGCATGGCTCCGAGCGCGGCAACACGATCGAGGCGCGCCCCAAGCGCGACCTCGTGCTCCGCATGTACATGACCGCGGGCAACTACGACTATCTGTTCGACTGGGTCTTCCAGCAGGACGGCACGCTCAAGATGGACGCGTCGGCGACCGGCATGGACGCCACGAAGACCGCCTCGGGCACGCCGGCCGACGAGCTCTACGGCCGCCTGATCGCACCGGGGCGCGTCGGCATGAACCACAGCCACTTCTTCTCGTTCCGCGTCGATCTCGACGTCGACGGCACCGGCAACTCGCTCCTCGTCGACCGCCTCCTCCCGCAGCGTCTCCCGGCGGAGAATCCGCGTCGCAGCATCTGGACCGTGCAGACCGACGAAGCGCGCACCGAACGGGACGGCATGCGCATGTCCACCATGCAGAAGCCCGAGTTCTGGCGCTTCGTGAATCCCGCCGTGAAGGGCCCGTACAGCGGCTTCGTGGGCTACCAGATCGACAGCCACAGCGCGATGAGCCTGCTCTCGCCCGACGACTACATGCACAAGCGCGGCGCCTTCACCGAGCACATGCTCTGGGTGACACCGTACGACCGCCGCGAGCTCTACGCCTCCGGCGACTATCCCACGCTGAGCACCGCCGGTGACGGCCTGCCCACATGGACCGCCGCGAACCGTCCGCTCACGAACACCGACCTCGTCGCGTGGGTCACGATGGGCTTCCATCACGTCCCGCGTCCCGAGGATTGGCCGCTCATGCCGGTCGCGAAGCACAGCTTCGAGATCCGGCCCGTCGGATTCTTCACCCGCAACCCGGCGATCGACCTGCCGAAGCCATGATCATGCGCACAGTCCTGCTCTCCGCCGTACTCGCCGCGAGCACGACCTCGCTCGCGGCCCAGTCGGCCTCGCTCGTCTACACGCTCGGCAAGGACACGGTCGCGATCGAACAGTGGACCCGTTCGGCGACCGCGCTCGAAGGCGAGATGGTGCAGCGCAACGGCGCGGTCGTCGCGCGCGTGCGCTACCGCTTCACGCTCGGCCGCGACGGCCGCCCCACCTCGTCGAGCCTCGCGCGCATGCAGGCCGACGGCACGCCCTTCCCCAACGTCGCGCGCGAGGCGCGCTTCACGTTCGGCGCCGACAGCGTCGTACGCGAGAACGTGTTCGCCGACAGCACGCCACGACGCGCATTCGCGGCGCGTCAGGCGACGATGAACGTGCCGACCTTCGTGTACGGACCGTTCGAACTGCTCGCGGCGCTCCGGCGTGGCAACTCGGGCGGTAACTCGAGCGGTAACTCGAGCGGCAACTCGGGCGTCGACTCGGTGCCGGCGCTCGGCGCCACCGGCGTGCTCGGCTTCGTCGGCCTCAAAGCGGTGAACGGCGACACGCTGCGGCTCGCAGGCAACGTGCCGTACCAGATGCGACTCCGCTTCGACGGGCGCGCGCGCCTGCTCGCGGTCGACGGGTCGTTCACCACGAACAAGGTGCTCGCCACACGCGGCGACGGCGGCTTCGACATCGCCGCGATCGCGCGCGCGATGCGCCCCACCGGCCTGCTCTCCGCGCGCGAGACGGTGCGCGCCGCCTTCGGCCCCGGCGGCATGGTGCTCGTCGACTATGGCCGACCGCACGTGCGCGAGCGTTCGATCTGGGGCGGCACCCTCGTGCCGCTCGACTCCGTCTGGCGTGCCGGCGCCAACGACGCGACGCACCTGTTCACCACGCGCACGCTCACCTTTGGCGAGACCACGCTCGCCCCGGGCAGCTACACGCTCTGGGTGCAGCACACGCGCGCCGGGACCTTCCTCATCATCAATCGGCAGACCGGCCAGTGGGGCACGCAGTACGACGCGGCACAGGACCTGGGACGCGTCGTGATGTCGATGTCGCCCGCGCCGGCGCACGTGGAGGAGTTCACCGTCACGCTGCGCGCGCTCGGACCGGCACGCGGGTCGATCGACCTCGCGTGGGGCGATCGCGTCGCGTCAACGACGTTCGGCGTGAGCGTCGCGCGCTAGTTCGACCAGCGTCCAATACGTCGGCACGTAGCCGTTCGCGCGCTGCCACGCCGCCGCCGACGACATCCCCTCGGCGATCGTCCCCACCCCGCCCGTGCGCTCGCGCACCCAACTGTACCCCTTGAGTGCGCGCGCGACCGGCAGCGTGTACCAGGGGAAGCCGAGTCGCTCGCCTCGTTCCGCCCCTTCGAGCATCGCGTCGGTCACGGCGTTGTCGACATGATCCGCGAAGCGCTCGGTCGCATCGTGCCATTCCGCGACGACGCGCAGCTGCGGATCGTACTCGAGATCGCTCGGCTCCTGCGTCGCGAAGTGCCGCACGCCGAACGACGCGGGCCAGTCGCGCAGCCCCCTGTGCGAGATCGTCGAGAGACCCATCCAGAGTTCCATGCCCGCCGCGCGCCCGCGCGAGCATCGCCGCGGCGGCGCGGTGCGGGAGCATCGGATCGGCCTGCAGCGCGGGCAGGTCGGCGCGGGGACGGAGCAGCATGACCCGCAGCTTCTTGTCGGCGAGGTACCCGTCGGCGGTGGTGACCGCGACGCCGATCTCGATGTGCGCCTCGATCACCGAGATCGCGCGC
>JAYTNC010000501.1:0-2267 GCA_043748515.1 Gemmatimonadota bacterium
CCCACCGCCGCGCCGCGCCCGGTCGGAATCCCGAGCATGAAGCACACCGCCGCCGACGTGCATTTCATGACCGGCATGATCCATCACCACGCGCAGGCGGTGCTGATCGCCAGGTGGGCGCCGACGCACGGCGCGAGCGGCGAGTTGCAGCGCCTCGCCGAGCGGATCGTGGTGGGCCAGAACGACGAGATCGAACTCATGCGCACCTGGCTCGCCGACAAGGGCGAGCCGGTGCCCGCTGCGACCCCGGGCCCGATGCGGATGAGGATGGGCGAGATGGAGCACGACATGCTCATGCCCGGCATGCTCACCGAAACCCAACTCGCGCAACTCGACGCGGCACGCAGCGCCGAGTACGACAAGCTCTTCCTCACGTTCATGATCCAGCACCACGAGGGCGCGCTCACGATGGTGAACGACCTCTTCGCGTCGCCCGGCGCGGGGCAGGACGAGACCGTGTTCCGCTTCGCCTCCGACGTCTTCGCCGACCAGACGACCGAGATCGCCCGCATGCAGACGATGCTCGAGGCACGTGGCGTGCCGATGAGCCCCCGCTAGTAGCGCCGCCCCCACACCCGTTCCACGAGGAAGCCCGATGTCCCGTCCCTTCACACCCCGCGTCACGCCGATGCTCGGCGCAGTGCTCGGCGCGCTGCTCGTGGGCGTCGCCTGCGCGCGCTCCGGCTCCGTCGGCGGCGTCTCCACTTCCGCGAGCGCGGCGAGCGTCATGCCGAACATGTCGCGGACCGCGCCGAGCCCCGATCCGCGCGTCGGCCTGCGCGCCGGGCTCACCGACGCAGCCGAGGCGGCGTGGAACCTACGCCTCGTCTCGAACACGCGCTCGCCCGAAGGCTTTGCCGGAGTGACCAACTCCGACCTCGCGTTCATCGGCAACTACGCGATCCAGGGCAACTACAACGGCTTCATGGTGTGGGACATCAGCGATCCCGCCAAACCGACGCTCAAGAAGAGCTTCCTCTGCCCGGCGTCGCAGAGCGACGTCTCGGTCTACAAGAACCTGCTCTTCGTCTCGGCCGAGGGCCTCACGGGGCGCGCCGACTGCGGCACGCAGGGCGTGCAGGACACCGTGAGCGCGATGCGCGTCCGCGGCGTGCGCATCTTCGACGCGACCGACATCACCGATCCGAAGTACATCACCAACGTGCAGACCTGCCGCGGCTCGCACACGCACACGGTGGTGACCGACCCGAACGACGCCGAGAACGTCTACATCTATATCTCCGGCTCGGCGGGCGTGCGCTCGCCGAACGAACTGCCGGGCTGCTCGGCGCTCGCGCCCGATCAGGACCCCAACTCGGCGTTCTTCCGCATCGAGGTCATCAAGGTGCCGGTCCGCAATCCGGAGCGCGCGGCGGTGATCAACGGCGCGCGCATCTTCGACGGGCTCACTGCGCCGCCGCGTCATGCGGAGCCGGTGGATTCGGCCGCGCTGGCGCGTCAGCGCGCGCGCGCCGCGGCCGGCGGTGCCGGCGGTGCCGGTGGCCCGCCGCGTCGTCCCGCGGGCGGCGCCGATCGCGGCGGGCCGACGCAGTGCCATGACATCACCGTGTATCCGGCGATCGGCCTCGCGGGCGGTGCGTGCGGCGGCTACGGCCTCCTGCTCGACATCTCCGACGTGACCAACCCGCGCCGCATCGGCGCGGTGGCCGACTCGAACTTCTCGTTCTGGCACTCGGCCACGTTCAGCAACGACGGATCGAAGGTGCTCTTCACCGACGAATGGGGCGGCGGCTCGGCCCCGCGGTGCCGGTCGACCGACAAGATGGAGTGGGGCGCCGATGCGCTCTTCACCATCGAGAATCGCCAGATGACATTCCAGAGCTACTTCAAGATGCCGGCCGCGCAGACCTCGCTCGAGAACTGCGTAGCGCACAACGGCTCGCTGCTTCCGATCCCGGGGCGCGAGGTGATGGTGCAGGCCTGGTATCAGGGCGGCATCGACATCTTCGACTGGACCGACCCGAAGAAGCCGATCGAGATCGCATATCATGACCGCGGCCCGGTGAACGCCGACCGCATGATCAGCGGCGGTTCGTGGTCCGTGTACTGGTACAACGGGATGATCGTGAGCTCCGAGATCGCGCGCGGGCTGGACATCGTCGAGCTGACGCCAAGCGCGTTCGTCTCACAGAATGAAATCGATGCGGCGAAATCCGTGCACTTCGACTACCTGAATACTCAGGGTCAGCCGAAGCTGGTGTGGCCACCAACGTTCGCGTTGGCGCGTGCTTACGTCGATCAGCTGG
>JAYTNC010000502.1:0-2588 GCA_043748515.1 Gemmatimonadota bacterium
GTCGCCGGCCTGCGTCTCGATGATCGGGAGCGCGGTGAGCGAGCCGCCGGCGGCGAAGATCGTCTTGTTGTCGATGATCTTCGGGTCGGTCGAGAGCTTGGCCGCACGCTCGAGGAGGCGCGAATGGAGATAGAAGACGTCGCCCGGGAAGGCTTCGCGGCCCGGCGGGCGGCGCAACACGAGCGAGAGCTGACGGTACGCCGCAGCCTGCTTGGAGAGGTCGTCATAGACCGCGAGCGTCGCCTTCCCCTCGTGGTACATGAAGTACTCGGCCATCGCGACGCCCGAGTAGGGGGCGATGTACTGCATCGGGGCCGGATCGGAGGCCGAGGCGACGACGACGATGGTGTACTCCATCGCGCCGGCGGCCTTGAGCTTCTCCACCACGCTCGCCACGGTCGAGGCCTTCTGGCCGATCGCGACGTAGACGCAGATGACATCCTGGCCCTTCTGGTTGATGATCGTGTCGACCGCGATCGCGGTCTTGCCGGTGCCGCGGTCGCCGATGATCAGCTCGCGCTGGCCGCGGCCGATCGGGATCATGGCGTCGATCGCCTTGATGCCGGTCTGCATCGGCTCGCCGACGGGCTGACGGACGATGATGCCCGGGGCCTCCGACTCCACCTTGCGCGACATGGTCGTCGCGATCGGACCCTGCCCGTCGATCGGGCGGCCGAGCGCGTCGACGACGCGGCCGATCATCGCCGGACCCACGGGGACTTCGAGCACGCGGGCGGTGCGGCGGACCTCGTCGCCTTCCTTCAGGCGGAGGTAATCGCCGAGCACGACGGCGCCGATATTGTCCTCTTCGAGGTTGAGCGCGAGGCAGGTGATGGTCTCACCGGTCTCGGAGGAGAGGACCTCGAGCATCTCGCCGGCCATGGCCTTCTGGAGGCCGTAGATGCGGGCGATGCCGTCCTTCACTTCGAGGACGGAACCGACTTCCTCGACATCGAGCGTGCTGAGGTCAGCCGCCTCGATCTCGCGGAGGAGGATGTCCTTGATCTCACCAGGGCGGAGCGACGTCTGGGAAGCCATTGTTCAGGGGGGCAGAGCGTGGGGTTTCGAACGAGCGTCTCGCACCGCTGCGCCTGGCGTTTCGGCCGGCTGGGGCGCGGTTCCGGTATAGCTTGTGAAAAATATCACAAGTCGGGGGAGCCTGCAACACCCCTTTGGACTCTTCTAGGTGGTCTGTGAGCCGTGGTCGGGCCTTGAGCGGCAACGGCGGTCACCACAGAGCCACAGAGGACACAGAGAACTGCCACGGCACTGCCACTTCTTCTACCACAGGGGCACAAGGGACACAGGGGGACTGCCCTCACCGAGTCGCATCTGTTCCGCGGTCAGAAAAGACTCAAAGGAAGGGCACCCGACAACGTCGTAGTACGCCAGCCCTGTGCCCCTGTGGTGAACTCCGTTGGCAGTTCTCTGTGTCCTCTGTGCCTCTGTGGTGAAAGCCGTTGCAGTGAAGGGCTTTACGCTATCAACTGGCGGACCGCGACCGCCCCCGGCCCTGCTTCACGAACCGGTCGACCAAGTCCCCGGGCCGGAGCCGCGCGAGCGACGACGACTTCACCCCGATCAGCCGCTGGCAGCTCGCGCTCAGGTGCGAGGCGGATGCGAACCCCAGAACGCGCGACACATCGGGCAGGTCGTAACCCGGATTCTTGGCGAGGTCCGCAGCGGCGAGTATCCGCACGAGGTCGATCACACGCTTGAGGTTGGGTGCGCCGTCCACCGAGAAACGCCGGCTCAGGTGCTCTCGTGTGAGCCCCACCGCCGTGGCGATCGCTTCGGTGCGGACGGTACGGCCGCCGTGCGCGACCACCAGCCGCCAGACGTTCCGCTGGAGGTCGCTCGAGAGTCCGATCGCGGTGTCGGCGTCGCGCAGTGCGTCGGCGAAGCGGCTCGTGAAGGTGAGCGGCAGCACGAGTTCACGCAGGACGACGTCCTCCATCCCCTCCACGAGGATGTCCGCGAACTCGAACTCATTGCAGGCCCGAGCGAGGTGTGGCGTCTCGTTGGGACGCAGCGGACCGAGCGCGAGGAACGGGATGCTCGGGAACTCGCGCGCGAGCCCGGCGACGGCCCAGTGCTCGTCGGTCGGCTGCGCGAGGTCGACCACGACGGCGTCGGTGTAGGCGTCCTTGAGCGCGGCGAGGGCCTCGGATCGGCTTCGCACGAGCGTGAGCTTGCCGCGGCGGCGCGGAAGACTGCGCTTGAGCAGTTCGCGCGCGCGGTCACGCGCCCCGAACGCGACGACCGCCGGCGGCGGCTGGGGCCCCTGCTCGGTCTCCTGCACGGCTCAGTGCGAGACCGGCGTCGGCGGGACGCTCTCGCCGCTGAGGAGTGCTTGCGCCTGTCGCAGCACCGCGCGGGCGTTGTCGTAGCCGATCAGCTCCTCGGCCTGCTCGAACGACGCCCATCGGCAGGCGGTGATCCCTTCCGCCAGCAGCGGCGTCGTGTGGCGAGCCGGCGTCTCGATCAGAAAGAAGTGGCAGGTCTTGTGGATCCGCTTGCCGCGGAAGCGGAACTCCCAGTCGATCGTCTCGATCGGCGCGCGCAGTTCGAGGTCCGCGAGCCCGGTC
>JAYTNC010000503.1:0-9942 GCA_043748515.1 Gemmatimonadota bacterium
TCAGGCGCGCGAGATGACGCAGAAGAAGTCGAAGGGGCATTACCCTGCGCTCTTCGCGGCGATTGACGCGGTGTCGGCGGGTTTTTCGGAATCAATCGAACAGGGCTTCGCCGAAGAGGCGCGCTTGTTCGGTGAGATGTCGATGACCTCCGTCTGCAAGCAGTTGATGTTTCTCTTCTACGCCACGACTTCACTCAAGAAGGACAGTGGCGTTGAAGCCGGCGTGAAGGGGCGTGCAGTCGACCGCATCGCCGTACTCGGCACGGGCTTCATGGGCGCGGGGATTGCCGCAATCACGGTGCCGCAGGGGGTGCCGGTGCGATTCAAGGACACGGCGGCGGATCGCGTGGCCAAGGGCGTTGCTGCGGTGCGCGATGTGCTAAAGGATCGTTTAGTGAAGCGTCAGATCACGCGCCAGCAGTTCGATGACCAAATGGGACTCGTCTCGGGCACCACGGAGTACACGGGTTTCGCGCGCGTGCCTCTGGTGATAGAGGCCGTCTTCGAAGAAATCAGCGTGAAGCACAAAGTGCTCGCCGAAACGGAAGGGGTGCTCGCGCCTGATGCGATCTTCGCGACGAATACCAGCACGATTCCGATCACGAAGATTGCGGCGGGGAGCAAGCGGCCAGAGCAGGTGATCGGCATGCACTTCTTCTCGCCGGTGCATAAGATGCCGCTCCTCGAGGTCATCGTGACGCCGAAGACGGCGCCCGAGGTCACCGCGACGGTCGTCGAGTATGGACGGAAGATCGGCAAGACGGTGATCATCGTGAACGACGCGCCCGGCTTCTACGTGAACCGGATCCTCGCGCCGTACGTCAACGAGGCGGGCAAGCTCCTCGACGAAGGCATCGCGGTCGACGCGATCGACAAGACGATGTTCAAGTTCGGATTCCCCGTCGGGCCGATCACCCTGATCGACGAGGTCGGTCTCGACGTCGCCGGCAAGTCGGGCGCGATCATGGCCGAGGCGTTCGGCGACCGCATGAAGCCGAGCGACGCGTTGCAGAGGGTGCTCGGCGCCGGCCGGCTCGGTCGCAAGGGCAAGAAGGGCTTCTACGCCTACGATGAAGCCGGGAAGAAGGAGGGCGTCGACGAGAGCGTCTACACGCTGTTTGCGGGCGGCGCGAAGCGCCGCGAGATGCCGCGCGACGAGATCCAGCAGCGTCTCTCGCTCGCGATGTGCAACGAGGCCGCGCGCTGTCTCGAGGAGGGGATCGTGCGCTCGCCGCGCGACGGCGACATCGGCGCGGTCTTCGGCATCGGCTTCCCGCCGTTCAGAGGCGGACCGTTCCGGCACATCGACGCACTCGGCGTGGCCGAGGTGGTGAAGCAGCTCGAGGCGCTCGACGCGCAGCAGCCCGGGCAGTTCGTGCCGGCGAGCATCTTGAAGGAGATGGCGAAGACGAACGGGACGTTCTACCCACGGACAGGGAAGCCAGTATGAATGGAGGAAGAAGGCTGAAGGATGAAGGTAGAAGGATGAAGAACACCGCACTCGGCGCTCTGGCCGTGGTGTCTTTCATCTTCCATCCTTCAGCCTCCATCGGCGCCCAGCAGACAGCCTCCAACGGCGCCCAGCAGACGCGTGCCGAGGCCTCCGACTACACCGCCACATCGAGCTACGCCGACGTCATCGGATTCCTCGACGTCCTTGAGAAGGCCGCGCCGAATTCATGGGTGCGCGGCAGCATTGGCACCACCACGCAGGGCAAGGCGCTGCCGTACCTGATCGTCTCGCGCCCGCTCGTGCGCACGCCGGCCGAGGCGCGCGCGAGTGGCAAGCCGATCGTCTACCTGCAGGCCAACATCCACGGCGGCGAGGTCGAGGGGAAGGAATCGGTGCAGGCCCTCCTGCGCGACCTCATCCTCGACCGCGGCAAGAACGCGCTCGACTCGATCGTGCTCATCGCCGTGCCGATCTACAACGCCGACGGCAACGACGTCTGGGGGCCGCAGGAGCGCCAACGCTCCGAGCAGGACGGGCCGGCGCAGGTCGGCCAGCGTCCCAACGCGTCGCAGCTCGATCTCAATCGCGACTACATCAAGAACGAGGCGCCCGAGACGCTCGCCTCGCTCATGATGTTCCGCACCTGGGATCCCGACGTCTTCGTCGACCTGCACACCACCGACGGCTCGTATCACGGCTACGCGCTTACCTATTCGCCCTCGTTGCATCCGGCGGCCATGAACGGAGCGCTCGCGCCCGCCGGCCCCTGGACGCGCGACACCCTGTTGCCCGACCTGCGCCGTCGCGTGCGCGAGCGGCGCGGCTTCGAGACCTTCGACTACGGCAACTTCTCCGGCACCGGCAGCGGTCGCGACGACCCGGCCGCCCTCGAGAAGGGCGCCTGGCTCACGTACGAGCACAAGCCGCGCTTCGGCACCAACTACTTCGGCCTCCGCAACCGCGTGAGCGTGTTGAGCGAGGCCTACTCGCACGATCCCTTCGAGCGGCGCGTGAAGGCCACCACCGCGTTCGTCGGCGAGCTCCTCTCGTACGTCGGTGAGAAGCACCGCACCGTCGTCGCGCGCACACGCGGCGGCTCGGCGGCGCTCGCGCGCGGCGTGTCGGCGCCGGTGCCGATCCGCGCCCGCCTGACCACCGCACCGTTCGTCGCGCCGGTGCTCGTCGAACGGTTGCAGGCGATGGGAGACACTGTGCGCCACGAAGCCGGTGTCCGCCGCGGCTTCAAGCGCTCGCGCGCCTTCACGCCCGTGCTCATGCCGGTGTACGACCGTTTCGAAACGTCGCTGGCGCGCGCGCTCCCGCAGGCTTGGGTGCTCGACGCCTCCATGACGCCGATCATCGCGCGCCTCCGCGCGCACGGCATCCAGGCGCGGCAGCTCTCGAGCGCGTGGAACGGTCGCGGCGAGTCCTTCACCATCGATTCGCTCATCAAGGGCGCGCGTCCCTTCCAGGGGCATGCCGAAGTGCGGCTCGAAGGCCGATGGAGCGCCGAGCGTCTGTCTCTGCCGGCCGGCACTTGGACCGTGAGCGGCCGGCAGGCGCTCGCGCTCGTCGCGGCGATGATGCTCGAACCGCAGAGCGACGACGGCCTCACCACCTGGAACTTCCTCGACGCGCAGTTGAGTGTCGGCGCGGCGCATCCCGTGCGCCGAGCGCTCGATCCCGTCCGGACGGGCCGCTGATCAGCGCTAGCCGAATCGCGCGCCGCATCGCGCGCCGCATCGTGCGCCGCATCGTGCGCCGCAGCGCGCCGAGCCGCCGATGAGCCGCTTCCTACCCGCCGACCACTCCAAGGGCGACGAGCGGACCATCGGCGGTTACGCCGCAGTCCACGCACGCCCCGCGGCCTTCGAAGGGCGCGACGGCTTCTCGTACAGCGTCGAGATCCTCGCCGACACGAGCGATGATCCCGCCGGTGCGTTCGGCGCATTTTTCCTGTTCATCCGTTGGAAGCGGTTCGGAGAGCAGGAGGTGGAGGGACATCTCGAGTCGGTCTTCCTCGCCCACGGCCCCGATGCCGACTCCGCGCGGACCGCGCTCGGCGCCATGCCTGTCGAAGCGGTGCAGCGCCATCTCGACGCGCTGATCCTCGGCCGCACGGAGTCCGAATGACCGGTACGCGCGGCATCATCGTCGAGGGCACCGGCGGCGTCTGGCGCGTGCGCACCGCCGACGGCGAGGAGCGCGACGCGAGTCTCGCGGGCCGGCTCAAGCAGGAGATGAAGGGCCACCTCAAGCTCGCTGTCGGCGATCACGTGATCCTCGACGCCGACGAGCGCGACAGCGGTTGGCGTATCAGCGCGATCGAGCCGCGTACGAGCGTCCTCGCACGCCGCGAACCCGGCGGTCGCTACGGCGAACGCGTCCTCGCCGCCAACATCGACCAGGTGCTCGTCGTCTTCTCCGTCGCGAAGCCAGAGCCGCATGTGCGCATGATCGACCGTTTCATGGTCATCTGCGAGGCGAACGACCTCCGCACGCATCTCGTGCTCAACAAGATCGACCTGCCCACCGATCCCGACTTCGTCGAAGGCCTCGCGAAGCCGTATCTCGCCGCGGGGTATCCGGTGCATCGCACCAGCGTGAAGCGTGGCGACGGCCTCGAGGAGATGCGCAGCGTGCTGCACGGCCGCGTCACCGCGCTCACTGGACCGAGCGGCGTGGGCAAATCGTCGCTGCTCAACGCGCTCTACCCGGACCTCAAGCTGCGCACGCAGGAGGTCTCGCAATCGGTGAACAAGGGCCGGCACACCACGGTGGGCTCCAAGCTCATCCCGCTCCCCGACGGCGACAACGGCTATCTCGTCGACACGCCGGGTCTTCGCGAGGTCGGCATGTGGAACCTCCCCTCCACCGCGCTCGACCAGTGCTTCCCCGAGTTCAAGCCCTACCTCGGCGAGTGCCGCTTCCAGGACTGCATGCACGACGTCGAGCCCGGCTGCGCGGTGCGCGCGGCGCTCGCGGCCGGCGCGATCGACGCCGTGCGCTACGAGAGCTACCTCAAGTTGCGCGGCGAACTCACCGAAGCGGAGAAGCACCTGTGAAGCATCTCGCGCGTGTCGTCTTCGCCCTCTCGCTGCTCTCCTCCGTCGCCTCGGCGCAGGCGGGGACGGCCGCGTTCGACGAGGGCGTGCGCCTCATGCGGCTCAACAAGCCCGACGCGGCTGAGCGGCAGTTCGAGCGGGCCGTCGCCGCCGACGAGCGCAACGGCACCTATCATCTCTGGCTCGGCCGCGCGGTCGGACAGCAGGCGAGCACCGCGAGCACGCTGCGCCAGCCCTTCATGGCGCGCCGCATCAAGGCCGAGTTCGAGCGCGCCGTCGCCCTCGACCCCGAGCTGATCGACGCGCGCGACGGACTCGTCCAGTTCTATCTCATGGCGCCGGGCGTCATGGGTGGGAGCACGGCGAAGGCGCGCGAACAGCAGCGCGAGATCGCCCGGCGCAGCGCGTATCGCGGCCACCTCGCCGCTGCCAACATCGCCTGGGCGGGGAAGGACACCGCCGGCACCGAGCGCGCGATCCGCGCCGCACTGGCCGCCGCGCCCGACAGTGTGCTCACCGTCATCACGCTGGCCCAGCGTCAGTCGAGCTGGGGCCGCACCGCGGCAGCCTTCGCGACCCTCGACGAGTTCCTCGCGCGCCGTCCGCGCGACATCGCCGTGCGGTTCCAGGTCGGACGCCTCGCAGCCATCAGCGGCGAGCAACTCCCCCGTGGCGAGCGGGTGCTCCGCGATCTGCTCGCCGAGCCGGAGTGGGAGCCAACGAATTCGAGACCGAGTCGGGCCGCCGTGCACTACCGACTCGGCGTGGTGCTCGAGAAGTCGGGAAGGAAGAGTGACGCGAAGGCCTCGTACGAGCGCGCGCTGGCACTCGACCCGCAACTCAAGCCGGCGAAGGACGCGTTGGCGGCGCTCCGGTAGTCAGATGAACGAAGAGGCGAGGCCGTACGGCCTCGCCCCTTTCATCCTTCAGCCTTCATCGAGCTGTTCAAGGACTGAGACGCTCGAGCCGCCACCCCCCATGCTGCGGCACGTAGCGCAGCCGATCATGCAGCCGGCTCTGCCGCCCCTGCCAGAACTCATAGCTGTCCGGCACCACGCGATACCCGCCCCAGTGCGTCGGCAACGGCACAGCCTCGCCCGGATACTGCACATCGAGCTCGGCATGCCGCTGCTCGAGCCCCTCGCGGCTCGGGATCACCGAGCTCTGCGCCGAGGCCCACGCGCCGAGCCGGCTCCCGCGAGGCCGCTGCTCGAAGTACTCGGCCGACTCCTCGGGGCTCACGCGCTCCACGCGCCCCTCGATCCGCACCTGCCGCTCGAGCGGAGCCCACCAGAAGCAGATCGCCGCGCGCGCCTCGACCTTCTCGAGCTCCGCGCCCTTCCGGCTTCGATAATCCGTGAAGAAGACGAATCCGCGTTCGTCCGCCTCCTTGAGCAGCACCATCCGGCAACTCGGATTGCCGAGGTCGTCGGCGCTGGCGAGCGCCATCGCATTCGGCTCGTGCACCTCGGCCTCGCGCGCCTGCGTGAACCAATGATGGAACTGGGCGAGCGGATCGGCGGCAACGTCTCGCTCGTCCAGCTGCTCGCGGCGGTATTCCTCTCGGAGATGTGCGATGCTCATGCCGAAAGCTCCGTGCGGTGATGGCCCCGTGGCAAGTCCGCATCGGCCCTATGTCATGCAGGGGGAGCCCTCACAGCGCGCGAGCAGGCCCCGGAACCTTTGCGCCCGGGAGGGATTTGTGAGACGTTCCCATGATGACCGACGCCCCTGCGGCCGACGCCAGGCCCACCCCGACACCCGAGTTCAGTGACGCCGCCATCGCCTCGATGGACGACGTCTACCGCTTCGCGCGCTCGCTGACCCGCGACCCGAGCGACGCCGAGGACGTGGTGCAGGACACCTACCTGCGCGCCTTCCGCTCCTGGCACACCTTCCAGCCCGGCACCGACATCCGTCGCTGGCTCTTCACCATCGCGCGCAACGTCTTCCTGCGCTCGCGCGAGCGTGGACAGCGCGAGGTGACGCTCGACGAGGATCAGTCCGCCGTCGTCGATGCGGCGCAGGCGCATGAGTCGTGGGTGCGCGGCGGACTCGACCCGATCCTCGACCGCACCGACCTCGGCCCCGCGATCACCGACGCCCTCGCCCAGCTCCCCGAGAGCTTCCGCTCGGTCGTGGTGCTCGTCGATCTCGAGGACCAGCCGTACGAGGCCGCCGCCGACGTGCTCGGCATCCCGGTCGGCACGGTGCGCTCGCGATTGTTCCGTGGCCGCAAGCTCCTGCAGGTCAGTCTCGCCAAGCACGCCCGCGACGCCGGTCTCCTTCCGGCGAGCCCCACAGGGAGTCCCGCATGATGCACCAACATGACAGCCATCCGCACGGCGACCGTCCCACTCAGGAATGCGCCGACTGCGATGCCGCCCTCGAGAGCCTCTTCGACTTCCTCGACGGTGAACTCGAGGGCTCACTCGAGACGCAGCTCAAGGCGCACGTCGAGCGCTGCAAGCCCTGCTTCGAGCGTGCCGACTTCGAACGGCGGTTCCTCGCCGCCGTGCAGGCGGCGCGCGCGGAGGAGCGGTGCCCGAAGTCGCTGCGCGAGCGCGTGATGAACACGCTCCGCGCCGAAGGACTCGGCGTGTGACCGTGCCGGAGGGGACGCAGGCGCATCGCAGCGACGCGCGGAAGTTCACCGTGCTCCGCTGCGCCGTGCTCACGGTGAGCGACTCGCGCACCGCCGAGACCGACGAATCGGGCCGCTACCTGCGCGAGACACTCGCTGGAGCAGGCCACACCGTGCTCGACCATGGCCTGCTCCCGAACGATGAGGTCAAGGTGCGCTCGAAGGTCCAGGAATGGCTCGGCCGCGACGATCTCGACCTGATCGTACTGACCGGCGGCACCGGACTCGGCTCGCGTGACCGCACCATCGAAGTGGTCCGTCCGCTGCTCGAGAAGGAGATGCCCGGCTTCGGCGAGCTCTTCCGGATGCTCAGCTACCAGGAACAGGTCGGCACCGCGTCGATCCTCTCGCGCGCGACCGCCGGCAGCGCGCGCGGCAAGCTCCTGATCTCGCTCCCCGGTTCCCACGCGGCGGTACGACTCGCGATGGAGAAGATCATCCTCCCCGAGGGTGCGCACGCGCTGCGCGAGTTGCGGCGATAGGCGCTGCACGGCGCTGGATGACGGCAGAAGGACGCATGATGAAAAGCAAAGCGGGCCCGGCGAAGATCGCCGGGCCCGCTTCTTTCAGCCTTCATCCTTCAACGTTCATCTGAAGTTCTAGCACCCCGGCCCGGCGAGCAATGGGTCGTTCGCGCGCGCACGCACGAGGCACTCGGCCTGTGGAAGCGGCATCACGCGCGCGACGAAATGCGCGTTGGTGCCGGTGGGGAGGTCCAGCGGCAGCGCCGCGAGACGGCCGTAGCGCCGGTGATCGACCCACCGATGCCCTTCCACGAAGAGCGAGTAGCGACGCTGGCGGAGGAGCTCGTCGACGAACTGCGTGTCGGTCGAAGCCGCCGTGACCGTTGAAGCCGGGAGGCCGCCCGAGACCGCCCGGACGACGTTCAGGTTCGCGACCGCGCCGGCCTTGTCACCCGTGTTCCAGCGGATCTCCGCGTCGAGGAGCAGGAGCTCTTCGTTGCGGATCACCGGGACCGGCGAGGTGTTGGTGGCGTAGCGCGCGATCGCGAGGTCGGTCGCGATGCCGAGGCCCTGCGGTGCGTTCCGGGCGACGGTCAGGATCGAGTCCTTCGATCCGCGGAGGTCACCGACCTCCATCTGATTGTCATGCAACGGATGCGCCAGGAAGTCGGCGTTCTGGCCGACGCCGTTGAGCGCATCGCCCGTCGCGGTGGAGTACACGTGGTAGAGCCCCACGTTCATCGCCGCGGCGTTCGCCGCCGTCCGGTTCAGGAACGACGCCGCGATGGCCGTCTGCGCCTGGGCCCAGGCCGGCGCACCGGCGCCGCGCGTGGCGTGATAGACCGCCGCGCGCGCCGCGATGGCACGATTGAACTGCCGGAACGTCGCCGGGGTGGTGAAGCCCGCGAAGCCCTGCTGGATCGTGAACGGGAAGGCCGCACCGCCCGCCACGAGATCCGCGTCGGCCGCGTTCAGCGTCCCGATGATGTAGCGGTACACGGAATCGCGCGACACGAACGGCGCGAGCTCCGAGGCGTTCTGGTTGATCTGCGTCACGGCGCCAAGCGAGTCGCGCGTCGAGATCACGTACAGGAGCTCGAGCGCTTCGATGGTGCGGGCGAAACCCATGCCGGCGCTCTTCTGCGCGGCGGTGAGCGTCGTGCTGCCCGTGATGACGTTCTTCAGGTTGAAGAGATCGCGCAGGTTGCCGTAGTTGCCGCCCCACACGCCCACCGCGAACCCAGCCGGATCGAGCTTGTTCGCGCCCGAGAGTCCGATCAGGAAGTGCGACGTGTTGCGGCCTTCGTTGGGCGTGTAGATGTAGCCTTCGCGGCCGAAGCGCGCGGTGACCGTGATGTAGCCGCCGAGTCCGCCGCGGAGCTGGCGAAGCACGCCGGTCGCCTGCAACTGCAGGGCTGCCGCATCACCCGAGGCACCCGCCACCGTCGGCGAGTTCAGGTTCGGGATGGACAGGGGATCGGCGCTGCAGGCGGCGACGAGCAGCGTCGCACCGGCCAGGCCGAGGATGAGTCCCTTCTTCATTGGTTTCCTCATGGGAATCGAGAGTCGTCAGTGGGTGGGCGAGGTCTTAGTAGCCGACGTCGACGCTGAAGAAGAACTGACGGCTCGTCGGAAACGGCGCGAGATCGATGAACCGGTTGAAGTTCGTGTTGCCGAAGTTGTTGAACTCCGGATCGTAGGACCAGTAATCGGTCTTGACCCAGAGGTTGCGGCCGCTGAGGCTCAGGCGGAGGTCCTTCGCGCCACGCAGGTACTTGGCGGTGAAGGCGGCCGGCGCGGAGTACGAGACCGTGACCTCGCGGAGCTTCAGGTACGTACCCGACTGGATGTAGACGCGGCTGTCGCCGGCCGAGAACCGGTCGTAGTAGCGATGCAGGCCCTTCGTCGTGTTCGTGCCCGGCATCGGCTCGTCGAAGTCACGCGAGTTGCCGCCCTCGTCCCACAGGTTGTTCGTCATGTTCGAGACCAGGCCGCCGTTGCGCCAGTCGAGCAGCGTCGAGACGTTCCAGCGGCCGAACGTGAAGTCGTTGACGAACTGCGTCTGGTGGTACGGGTTGGCGTCGCCGACGATCGTGTCGCGCACGGCGCCACCGACGCCCAGCGGAGCGTTCGCCCAGATCAACGTCGAGCGCAGGCCCGAGGCGATGCGGTTGCGGCCGTACGTGGAGCCGAACGAACCCGGCACCGCGAAGTTCGGCACGATCTGGCCGTCGACGAGGAGGTTGTCCACGTTCTGGCGGTTCGACGTGTAGTTCATGCGCGACGTCCACGTGAACTCGCCGCTCTGGTACGGAA
>JAYTNC010000504.1:0-2964 GCA_043748515.1 Gemmatimonadota bacterium
GCGCCGACCGGGATCACCTCGCGATGTTGCAGCACGCGCAGGAGCTTCACCTGCGTCGCGGGCGTGGTCTCGCCGATCTCGTCGAGGAAGAAGGTCCCGCCGGCCGCCGCCGTGAAGAGGCCCGCCTTGTCCTTCACCGCGCCGGTGAAGGAGCCCTTCACGTGGCCGAAGAGCTCGCTCTCGAGCAGGCCCTCCGGGAGGGCGCCGCAGTTGATCGTCGCGAAGGCGGCGGCGGCGCGGCCCGAGAGATCGTGGATGTAGCGCGCCACGACCTCCTTGCCGGTGCCGGACTCACCGGTGATGAGCACCGTCGACTCGGTCGGGGCGACCGCCTCGGCGAGCCGCAGCACGTCGAGCCAGATGCGGTTGTTGCCGATCGGCGCGCCCGCCGCGCGCCGCTCGCGCCGCTTGATCTCCTTCTTGAGCGACATGTTCTCCACGCGCAGCTGCCGGTGTTCGGCCGCGCGCTTGAGGATCGCCACGAGCTCGTCGTTCCGGAACGGCTTCTGGATGTAATAGAACGCGCCCTCGTTGACCGCCTGCATCGCCGTCTGCAGCGTCGCCTGCGCGGTCATCAGGATCACCGGCACGTGGGGATCGTGCGCCTTGGCCGCGGCGAGCACCTCGACGCCCGTCACCTGCGGCATCCGCACGTCGCTCAGCACGATGTCGGGCGAGAGGCGCGGGATCATCTCGAGCGCCGCCTTGCCGCCGTGCGCGACATGCGGTGCGAATCCCTCGGCGCGCAGCAGGATCTCGAGGGTCTGCAGGATGCCCGACTCGTCGTCGACGACGAGCACGGTGGGGGCGGGGGCACGGTCGGTCACGCGACGGCTCCGGACGGCGGGGCGTCCAAGGGAAGGAGAACGGTGAAGCAGGTGCCGCTGGCGGCGCTGTCGACGAGGATCACGCCATGGTGCGCCTCGATCGCGCGGTGCACCATCGCGAGGCCGAGGCCGCTGCCGCCGGGCTTCGTGGTCGCGAACGGCTCGAAGAGGCGATCGGCGATCTCCGCAGGGATCCCCTCGCCGGCGTCGCGGACCTCGATCGAGTGCACGCTGCCACGGAACGGGAGTCCGACGGGCTGCTGACCGGGCGTGAGCGTGCGCAGACGCACCTGCACTTCGCCCTGCGCCGGCGAGGCCTGGAAGGCGTTGAGGATCAGGTTGAAGAGCGCGCGGTGCAACAGGTCCTCGTCGGCGTCGAGCAACGCCGGCGCGTCCGGCAGGTCGAGCACGAGCCCGGCCTTCGCCCCGCGGTCGGGATGCGTCCCCGCGAGCGTCGCGGCGCCCTGCACCACGGCGCGCAGGTCGAGCGGCTCGCGTCGCACCACCTGCACGCGCGCGAAATCGAGGAACTCCGAGAGCAGTCGCGAGAGCCGCTCCGACTCGCGCACGATCAGCGCCGAGAGTGTGCGTTCGTCCGGCGTCGCCGACGGCCGGCGCGACATCTGCTCGACCGCACTCTGGATGCTCGCGAGCGGGTTCTTGATCTCGTGCGCAAGCGACGCGCTCAGCTCGGCCACCGCCTCGAGGCGCTGGGCGCGGAGGTTCACCGCCTCGAGCTGCTTGACGTCGCTGATGTCCTGGAAGATCGCCGTCGTCGCGCGGCCTTCCTGACGGAGGTCGCCGCTCACCGACGTGGTCGTGATGCCGAGCGGCACCGGTTGCCCGTCGCGCAGCATCGTGCCTTCGCGCCGCGACGTCACGAGTCCCCCGGCGATATGCGCGGCCAGCGCCTCGACCACTCCGGGACTCGCGTGACGGATCCGGTCGAGGACGGGTGTGCCCACCGCCTCACCGAGCGGCAACCCGAGTAGCGTCGCCGCCGCGGGGTTCGCGTAGAGCAGCCGCCCCGCGTCGTCGACGGTGATGATGCCCGCGCGGATGTTCGCAAGGATGTCGGCCGCGCGCAGCTGCATCCGCGCGAGCTCGGCCTGCAGCCGCTGCCGCCCCTCACCCGCCTCCTGCAGCCGCGCCGCGATGTACGCCGTCCCCACCGCGACGAGCGTGAACACCACCAGCTGCAGCACGAGATACGGCGAGAGATCGCCGCCGCTCACCAGGAAGGCGTCGCCGACATAGAGGACCGAGCCGAGCATCGCGAGCAACAGCGAGCTCCCGACCGGGAGCAGCAGCGCACCCGCGGCCATCACGAGGATGTAGAGGGCCGAGAACTGCGACTCTCCGCCACCCGTGAGGTGCACCACACTGGTGATCAGGACGAGGTCGTGCACCAGCTGCACGTAGAGGAACGCCTCGCCGGGCACCCGCCGGTTAACTTCGGTGCGGACGAACGAGATCGCCGTGAGCGTCATCGCGGTCACGAACAGCGTCGTCGCGACGAAGGTGCTGACCGGGTCGGTGAAGAGCGACCCCAGCAACGTCGCGAGGAAGCTCGCGGTGGCCACGACGATGCGCCCGAGGTAGATCCAACGCAGCAATCGGCGCGGATCGAGCACGGCTTGGTAGCGTTCGTTGCTTCCCGAGAGCTGCAGCGCCAAGCGTGGTCTCCAGTGTTGCAATCCGCAACGACTTCAATGAGACGAATAGCGTGGCGTATTGCAACACCGAGGATACCCGTGAGTACCCATCCGCTCTGGACCGACGACGGCCGCCTCTATGTGAACGCGCGCGTCGCGATCCCCGCCGCCGAGCTCACCGTCCGCGCCTCTCGCGCCGGCGGCCCGGGGGGGCAGCACGTGAACACCTCGTCCACCCGCGTCGAGGTGACCTGGCAGGTCACCGCCTCCACCGCGGTGCCTCCCGAGGCGCGCGAGCGGCTGCTCGCCATGCTCGCCTCGCGGCTCGACTCCACGGGCACCATCCGCGTCGTTGCCGCCGACACCCGCAGCCAGGCGCAGAACCGCACGCTCGCGACCGAGCGGCTCGCCGCCCTCGTCCGGCAGGCGTTGGTCATTCCCAAGGCCCGTCGCGCGACCAAGCCGACGCGCGGCTCCAAGGA
>JAYTNC010000505.1:0-5808 GCA_043748515.1 Gemmatimonadota bacterium
GCATGCGCGCGCGCGACGGCGCGCACCACCGCCTGGGACTCGGCGTGGCCGCGCGCCGGCACCACCACGCCGCGCTTCGCGACGACGCCCCACTTGCCGCCGGCCCTCTCGAGCGAGAGCGTCGCGACCGCGACGCTCGTCGCCCAGTTCCGCGGCTGCACCAGCAGCACGCCGTTGATCGTCGTGTCGGCGACTTCGCGGTGCGAGTGCCCGATCACGATCAGGTCGATGCCCGGCACCTCGCGCGCCACACGCGCCATCACGTTCTCGCTGGCGAAGCCAGTGCTCACGGTGTCATAGGAGGTCTCGCCGGCGAGGCCCGAGTGCGCAACGACGACCACCACGTCCGCCCCTTCTCGCCGCGCACCCTCCACCTGGACCGGGAGCGCCGCGACGATGTCGTGCACGCGTAGTCGTCCGCGCAGGTGATCGCGATCCCAGACCATCGCGCCGGGCGTCGTGACGCCGATGATCGCGATCCGGACGCTCGCGCGCACGACGATCCTCATCGCGCCGTACTCGCGCCCGCCGTCGAGCCGCTCGGCATTGGCGGCGAGGAACGGGAAGCGCGCCTGCTTCGCGGCCCGATCGAGCACGCCGAGGCCGTAGTTGAACTCGTGGTTGCCGAGCGCGGCGGCGTCGTAGCGCATCGCGTTCATGGCGGCGACCACCGGGTGCGGGGCGAGCGAATCGATGCGCCCCGCGACGAACGTCATGGGGTTGCCCTGCAGCAGGTCGCCGGCGTCGACGAGCACGACGCGCCCGGGGGCCGCACGGCGCAGCGAGTCGACGATCGTCGCGGCCCGCGCGAGCCCACGCGCCGGATCCTCGACATTGGCGTAGTAGTCCCAGGCGCGCAGCCGGCCGTGGACGTCGGTCGTCGCGGCGATCTTGAGATCGACGCGCTCCTGAGCGCCCAGGCCAAGGGCCGGCAGGCCCAGCAGACCTGGCAAGGCGAGAGAGGCGAGTGCGAGGCGCCGGGGCATCGGAGGCATCGTGGGCATCACACAAGTTAGTGCCCTACCGCCATCATTAATACGGAGGGCGTTCGGTTGACTCCCTCGCTGGCCGCCCCCCAACTTCCTCCCCGTCCCCGATACAGGACCGTGACGGCCCCGGGACTGCACGGTCGCCCTCTCGACCGGCATCTTCATGCCGTGGCCCGAACCCGTACCGCCTCTCGATGAAACCGCTCATCATCGGCATCGCCGGTGGCACCGGATCCGGCAAGTCCACCGTGGCCCGCCGGGTCGCCGAATCCCTGAAGGGCGCGCAGGCGGCGTTCATCGACATGGACGCGTACTACCGCGATCATCGCCACCTCACGCTCGAGGAACGGCGCCGCGTCAATTGGGACCATCCCGACGCCTTCGACACGGCGCTCCTCGCCGAGCATCTCGAGGCGCTCGGGCGCGGCGAGGCGATCGACAAGCCGGTCTATGACTTCGTCACGCACTCGCGCGCACCGGAGAGCGTCCACATCGAGCCCGCCGACGTCATCGTGATCGACGGCATCCTGCTCCTCGTGGACGAGCGCGTGCGCCGCGTCTGCGACGTGAAGGTCTTCGTCGACACCGACGCCGACATCCGGCTCATCCGGCGCATCCGGCGCGACATGGCGGTGCGCGGCCGGCCGCTCGAGGAGATCCTCGACCAATACCTCAACACCGTGCAACCGATGCATCTGCAGTTCGTCGAACCCAGCAAGCGCTACGCCGACCTCGTCATCCCGCGCGGCGGCGAGAACACCGTCGCGATCGACCTCCTCCTGGCCTCGATCGCCCGGCGGCTCGAAGGGAGTCCCGCGTGACGGCAACTGCCACCGGCGGTGAGCGGATCCTCGTCGTGGACGACGAGCCCGATATCGTCGCGCTCGTCGTCTACCACCTCGCCAAGTCGGGCTACCGGGTGTCGTCGGCAGCCTCGGGTCCCGATGCGCTGTCGATGGCCAAGCGCGACCGGCCGTCGCTCATCGTCCTCGACCTCATGTTGCCCGGCATGTCCGGCTTCGATGTGCTCGGCAAGCTCCGCGAGGACGAGTCGACCGCCGGCATCGCCGTGCTCATGCTCACGGCCCGCAAGGACGAGCCCGATCGCATCCGTGGCCTCGAACTCGGCGCCGACGACTATCTCACCAAGCCGTTCAGCCCGCAGGAACTCGTGCTGCGGGTGGCCGCGATCCTGCGCCGCGTCTCGGGCGGCGGCGAGCAGGCCGACATCCTCGCCATCGGACCGATCCGCGTCGACCGCTCGGCCCACCGCGTCACGGTGAACGACCTCGAGGTCGAGCTCACGCCGACCGAGTACAAGCTCCTCATGACGCTCGCGGAGCGGCGCGGCCGAGTGCAGAGTCGCTCGCATCTGCTCGAGACCGTCTGGGATGCCGCTCCCGACATCCAGACGCGCACCGTCGACATGCACATCCAGCGGCTGCGCACCAAGCTGCATCCCGCCGGCGACCTGATCGAGACCGTGCGCGGGTTCGGCTACCGCTTGAAGGTCCCGGGCATCCGCGAGGCCTGAGGCCCGCCGTGCGACTCACCCAGCGGCTCCTCCTTGGCGCGTTCGTCGTCGTCGGGTTCCTCGCGGTCTTCATCGTCACCGTGGTGGACCGGCAGCTCGGTGCCCGACTGCGCGATGACGCGAAGACCTACCTCGCGCGCGAGGCGCGCCTCGTCGGCGAGAGCTGGAAGCGCGACACGCTCTTCCCCGACTCCCTCGCCGATCGCAGCGGGCTGGCCCTCGGCCGGCGCGTGACATTGGTGCGGCCCGACGGCGTGGTGATCGGCGACTCGGAGTTCGACGGCGAAGGGCTCGCGAGACTCCAGAATCACACGATGCGTCCCGAGGTCGCGGCGGCACTCTCGGGGGTGGTGGGCAGCTCGCGCCGTCCGTCCCCCTCGACCGGGGACGAAGAGCTCTACGTCGCCGTCCCGGTCGAGGGGCGTGGCGTCGCGCGCGTCTCATTGCCCACGGTCAGCCTCGAAGCCGTGATCCGGTCCGCGCGAGCCGACGTCATGACCGCCAGCCTGCTCGCGCTCGTCGGCGCCCTCGTGATCGCCTTCCTCTTCTCGCGAACGGTGTCGCGGCCGGTCGAGGAACTGCGCGACGTGGCGCGCGCCCTCGCGGACGGCGACCTCACGCGACGGCCGGTGTTGCATGCGCCCGGCGAAGTGGGCGAGCTCGCGGTCGCCCTTCGCGAACTCGCCGAACAGCTCGCGGCGCGCCTGCGCGCCCGCGAGGCCGACGAGACGCTGCTGCTGCAGCTCACCGAGTCGCTGAACGAGGGCGTGATCGCCGTCGACACCTCGCAGCGCGTGGTGCGCATCAACGAGACCGCGCGCGCGCTGCTCGGCGCGCGCGCGCCGTTGCCCTTCCCCGTGGACCAGCTCCCGCGCGAGGTCGTGCTGCGCGATGCGCTGCTCGCGGCCTTCGCCGGTGAGACCACCGAGGAAGCCGAGGTCGTGGTCGGCGGGCACACGCTCAACGTGACGGCGCGCCCCCTCCACGAGGGCGGCGCGGTGCTCGCGCTCTTCGACCTGACGCGCGTCCGTCGCCTCGAGTCGGTGCGGCGCGACTTCGTCGCCAACGTCTCGCACGAACTGCGCACGCCGCTCACCATCGTCCGCGGCTTCGCCGAGACGCTCGCCGACGAGGACGTGCCGTTCGAGGCCCGTCGCGTCTTCGCCGAACGCATCCTCGACAACACGCACCGCATGCAGCGGATCGTCGACGACCTGCTCGACCTCTCGCGCATCGAGTCGGGCGGCTGGGTGCCGAATCCGATCCTGATCGCGGTCGAGGACGTCGCCACCGAGGTCCTCGCCGCCGCGCGCGAGTCCGCGACGCTCAAGGGGCTCGCGCTGGGCACCGAGATCGCCGCCGATGCCGCCGTCGCGTTCGCCGACGCGACCGCGCTTCGGCAAGTGCTGGGCAACCTGGTCGACAATGCGGTGCGGCACACGAGCGCGGGCAGTGTCGTGCTCTTCTCGAGCCGTCACGAGCGCGGTGTGCTCATCGGGGTGCGCGACACCGGCATCGGCATCGCACCCGAACACCTGCCGCGCATCTTCGAGCGCTTCTATCGCGTCGATCCGGGGCGTTCGCGCGAGCAGGGCGGCACCGGACTCGGACTCGCGATCGTGCGCCATCTCGTCGAGGCGCACGGCGGACGCGTGCGCGCGGCGAGCGCGCTCGGCGCGGGGACCGAGATCACGGCGCTCTTCCCGGACGAGCACCGGCGGCGATAGGCGGCGATAGGCGGCGATAGGCGGCACGCCGACGATGTAACGGCGACGCGCACGCGACGGCCGCCGTTACAGGACCGTTGCGGGCCTGTGCATCGGTCGGTACCGGCCCTTGGGAGGTTTGAGGTGTCCGGCGGGTCCGTCCCGCCGAACGCAAACTCATCAAACCTCACGAGACGCCGATGCGCCGTGTCTATCGAACGATCGCCACGCTGTTCCTTCTCGGTCCCACGCTGCCGGCCATGGCCGGCGCGCAGGCCCCCACGACCGGCCGCATCGTCGGCCGCATCCTCGACGCCACCTCCGGCGCAGGGCTCAGCGATGCCGGCGTGCAGGTCGTCGGCACGCCCATCGGCACCATGTCCGGTGTCGACGGCCGCTTCACCATCGCCAACGTGCCCGCCGGCACCGTGACCATCATGGTGCGACGCATCGGCTACGCACCCAAGACCATCACAGGGATCTACCTGGAAGGCGGCAAGACGCTGCCGCAGGACGTCTCGCTCGCACAGGCGAGCGTGCAGCTCACCGCGCAGGTCGTCACCGCGGAATCCGAGCGCGGCTCGGTAAACGAAGCGCTCGATCAGCAGCGGAACTCGGTGAACGTGGTCAGCAGCATCACGGCAGAGCAGATCGCGAAGAGCCCGGACGGTGATGCCGCGCAGGCGGTCGGCCGCGTGAGCGGCGTGAGCGTCATGGACGGCAAGTACGTGTTCGTGCGCGGCCTCGGCGACCGCTACACGCAGACGTCGCTCAACGGCGCCCGGATCCCGAGCCCCGAGCCCGAGAAGAAGGTCGTGCCGCTCGACCTCTTCCCGACGGGCCTGCTGCAGTCGATCACCACCGTGAAGACTTTCACGCCAGACCAGCCGGGTGACTTCGCCGGCGCGAGCGTCGACATCCAGACGCGCGAGTTCCCGGCGCAGCGCACGTGGGCGATGAGCACCAGCACCGGCGCGTCCGACGCGGTGCTCGGCCGCCGCGTCCTGATGCCGTCCCGCGTTGCGGGCGACCTCTTCGCGAGCGGCGCCGGCGCGCGCGCACTCCCCGGCTTCGTCCGTCAGTTCGGCAACTTCGCCAACTCGTTCCCCGGGCAGGCGGACTACAACCGCATGGTCTCCGAGTTCCGCAACTCGTGGACGCCGCAGGGCCAGGAAGGCGGACTGAACGGCTCGACCTCGGTCTCGGTCGGCGGCAACGACCCGGTCCTCGGCCAGCGCATCGGCTACCTCGTCTCGGGCACCTACTCGTACACGCAGGACGCGAAGCTCGATCAGGTGCGCGCGCTCGCGCTCGCACAGACCGGCGCCACGCCGTCGGAGATCGACCGCTACGAAGGAAGCACCGGCCGCTCGAGCGTCCTCTGGGGCGGGCTCGCCAACTTCAGCACGCTCGTCGGCGCGCGCACCCGCGTCGCGCTCAACAACACCTACAACCGCACGATGGACTCCGAGGCGCGCAGCGAGCGCGGCCTCTCCGAGAACCTCGGCATCCCGTTCACGATCGCGCGGCAGAAGTACGTCGAGCGGTCGGTCCGCTCCTCGCAGATCCTCGTGCAGTC
>JAYTNC010000506.1:0-2004 GCA_043748515.1 Gemmatimonadota bacterium
CGAGCCGCCAGAGTTCGGCGACGTCGGTGAAACGGCCGCCGTCATTGCGGAAGACGCCGTTGGCGTCGCCGTCCATGTTCCCCACGATCACATCGAGATCGCCGTCGATGTCGAGGTCGGCCCAGACCGCGCCGACGCTGCGCCGCGTGTCGGCGAGGCCGATCGCTTCGGCCACGTCGACGAACTTGGTCGACTCGTTGCGCAGCATCATGTTCGGCCGGTCCCGGAATGCGATGAACAGGTCGAGGTCGTCGTCGGCGTCGTAGTCCACCCAGACCGGCTGCCGCACCGCACCGCTCGCGACCGCGAGGCCGGCGATCGCGGTGGCGTCGGTGAAGCGGCCACCGTCGTTGCGGTAGAGGCGGAGCACGGGACCCGCGCCTGGTGCGAAGCCGACGAGCAGATCGGCATCGCCGTCGGCGTCCCAGTCGCCGAACGCGGCCGCGCGGGTGGGTCGCGCGTCGGCGACGCCGGCCGCGCCCGCGACGTCGACGAAGGCGCCGCCGTCGTTGCGGTAGAGCTTGTTCGGCGTGCCGTTGAAGCCGACGAAGAGGTCCGGATCGCCGTCACCGTCGATATCGGCGAGAGCGTTCACCAACGAGCCCGGCGCGGCGAACAGCTCCGGTTGCAACGGGCGCAGGACGAGTGCGGCCGGCGGCGGATCGACCGATGGATCGGCCGGCGCGGGCACGGTCGAGGCGCGCGCGCAGGAGAGCGTCGCACTCACACAGAGGCAGATCAGCAGCGGTCGCATGGTCACGAACGTGGCGGTCGCGGCGGCCGGCGGCAACCCACCGCCCCCACTCGTCCGCCTGTCGGGGTTTCGCCCACGCGCGGTGCGGATTCCGCCGGACTTGTAATAGGTGCATCCTACCTGCACCTTTTTAATGTCCGCAATCCACCACTCCACCTCCCGGGTACCTCATGCGACGCTCCCTCTTCACGCTCTCCCTCCTGCTCGGCGCCATGGCCTGCGGCGCGAAGGGCGACGACGACTCCGGCGCGAAGCGCGACGACGACGATGACGACAAGCCGGCTGCGGTCGTCTCGTGGGAGCCCTCGGAGATCACGCCGCAGATGCTCGCGCTCGGCGACAGCCTCTACCATGGCCTGATCGGCGCGACGTCGTGCCAGTCGTGCCATGGCGCCGACGGCGCGCAGGCCACCGTCGCGCCGAATCTCACGGACGCCGAGTGGCTGCACAGCGACGGCAGCTGGGAAGGCATCCACACGACTCTCAAGACGGGCGTGATGTCGCCGAAGCAGTACTCGAGCATCATGCCGCCCTACGGCGGCGCGCCGCTCAAGCCCGAGCAGTCACGCGCGGTCTCGGCCTACGTCTATCGCCTGTCGCACAAGTAGTCGCACAAGTAGTCGCACAAGTAGTCACCGACGGGCAGATTCCCCGGGATGAACCTCCCGGGGAATCTTGACACGCCACGCCACGCCCGCGTCCTGATCATCGGGAGCGGGTTCGCCGGCATCGGCATGGCGATCAAGCTGCGTGAGTGCGGCATCACGGACATCGTGATCCTCGAGCGCGCCGCCGACTTGGGCGGCACCTGGCGCGACAATCGCTATCCCGGCTGCGCCTGCGACGTGGAGTCGACGCTCTACTCGTTCTCGTTCGCGCCGAATCCCGACTGGAGCCGGACCTTCTCGCCGCAGCCGGAGATCCAGACGTATCTCCGACGCGTCGCGACGGAGCATGGGATCGTTCCGCACGTGCGATTCAACGAAGAGGTCACCGGGGCGCGCTGGGACGACAGCGCGGCCGAGTGGCAGGTGACGTCCACCTCGGGCACTTGGCACGCGCAGAGCGTGGTGATGGCGAACGGCGCGCTCAGCGATCCGATCGTGCCGGCGCTGCCGGGGCTCGCGTCGTTCACCGGTCCCGCCTTTCACACCGCGCAGTGGGACACCTCGCTCTCGCTCGACGGGAAGCGCGTCGCGATCATCGGCACGGGTGCGTCGGCGATCCAGGTGATCCCCGCCATTCAGCCG
>JAYTNC010000507.1:0-12576 GCA_043748515.1 Gemmatimonadota bacterium
AGTCGGAAGAAGGAGCGCAGCCTCACCCCGGCGTAGATCACGGGAACGCGCAATCCTGTTTCGAACGGTACCCCCCGAATCGTCAGTTCATGAGTCAGGCACACCTCGTAGACGGACTCGAGCAACCCCGGCCCGAGTTCTCGATGCACCGCCAGCGCCGCCCCGATGACCGCGTGACTCAGCGGATCCCTCTCGTCCATGACGGTCTCCGCAGTTCTCTGTGTCCTCTGTGCCTCTGTGGTGAATAGCCGTTGCAGTTGAAGGACCCCGCATCGCAGTCGCCCCACCCGGACCATTAGATTCCGCCCAGTCACCCAACCCCAAGAACCGTGTCCGACCAGAACCTCACCCCGGACCTCGTCGTCATCGGCGGTGGCCCCGGCGGCTATGTCGCCTCGATCCGCGCCGCGCAGCTCGGCCTCTCGGTCGTCTGCGTCGAGCTCGACAAGACCCTCGGCGGCACCTGCGTGAACGTCGGCTGCATCCCCTCCAAGGCGCTCCTCGGCTCGTCGGAGCACTTCGAGTTCGCGCGCATGCACGCCGCCGAGCACGGGATCGACTTCACCGACCTCTCGTTCGACCTCCCGCGCATGATGAAGCGCAAGGACGACGTCGTCGCGCAGAACACCAAGGGCGTCGAGTTCCTCTTCAAGAAGAACAAGGTGACCTGGGCCAAGGGCTTCGGCACGCTCAAGCCGGGGAACGTCGTCGAGGTCGGCGCCATGGACGGCACCGTCACGACCTACCGCCCGCGGAACGTCATCCTCGCCACCGGCTCCGTGCCGATGGAGCTGCCGTTCCTGCCGTTCGACGAGGAGCGCGTGCTCTCCAACATCGGCGCGCTCAAGATCCCCGAGGTGCCCAAGCATCTCATCGTGATCGGTGGCGGCGTGATCGGCCTCGAACTCGGTTCCGTCTGGCGCCGCCTCGGCGCGATGGTCACCGTGATCGAGTACGCCCCGACGATCCTTCCCGGCAACGATGCCGACATCATCAAGGAAGCGACGCGCATCTTCACCAAGCAGGGGCTCGAGCTGCACACCGGCACCAAGGTGACCGGCGGGCACCGCGAAGGTTCGCGCGTGGTGGTCGGCACCGAGAAGGACGGCAACGCGCGCACGTTCGGCGCCGACTACGTCCTCGTCTCGATCGGCCGCCGCCCCGCGCTCACCGGCATCAACGCGCAGCTCCTCGGCCTCGCGCTGGGCTCACGCGGCGAGATCGTCGTCGACGACCACATGCGCACCAATCTCCCGAACGTCTACGCGATCGGCGATGCCGTGGGCGGCAAGCTCCTCGCTCACAAGGCGGAGGAGGAGGGCGTGATCGCGGCCGAGGTGATCGCCGGGAAGAAGGTGCACATGCACTACCACAACATGCCGGGCGTGGTCTACACCTGGCCCGAGATCGCGACCTGCGGCCTCACGGAAGCCGAAGTGAAGGCGAGCGGCCGGCAATACAAGGTCGGCAAGTTCCCCTTCAGCGCCAACGGCCGCGCCCGCACGATGGGAGAGACCGACGGCTTCGTGAAGTTCGTGACCGACGCGCGGACCGACGAGATCCTGGGCTGCCACATGATCGGCCCGAACGTGAGCGACCTGCTCGCCGAGGTGGTGCTGGCGATGGAGTATCGCGGCACGAGCGACGACATCGGGACGACCGTGCATTCGCATCCGACGCTCAGCGAGACCGTCAAGGAAGCGGCGCTGGGGGCGTTGGGGCGGGCGTTGCACTTCTAGGGCGATGAAGGCTGAAGGTTGAAAGACGAAATGCGATGCGGGGACCGGGTGGATATCCGGTCCCCGCATCGCCTTCAGGATCTTTCATCCTTCATCCTCCCACCTTCATCCCACCTTCATCCCACCTCAGAGATATCGATCCTGCACCACAGCGAGATGATGCAACAGATGCCCCGCCGTGATCCACGCGATCGCGCGCACCGTGATCGCCTTGTCGTTCGCGACGCCCGCGCGTGACCACGACTCCTCGGGCAAGCCCTGGAAGAGCGTGACCGTCGCCTCGCGCACCGACTCGAGTTCGTCGACGATCGACGACAGCGACCGCGTGGCCGCGCCGCTCTTGGGGGCGTAGGTGTTCTCGTCCCACCCCGGCAGCGGCGTCTCGTCGCCACGGGCCATGCGGAGCGCGCGGTACGCGAAGATCCGCTCGGCGTCGGCGCAGTGGAGCAGGACCTCCTTGAGCGTCCACTTCCCCTCCGCGTAGGCGCGGTCCGCCACCTCCTCACTCACGTCGTGCAACAGCGCCGCGGCGATCTCCGCCCCGCCGATCAGCGCTTCGACCACATCGCCATCAGGCACCTGCGCGACGTAGCCCGCAGAGAACGCCGGGAACTCGTCGGGGGCGGGGCGGGTGCTGCGGTGGGCGGCCATGTGGGGGCTCCGGTGAGTGGGACGTGCAGAATGTACTGCAACTGCTCCCGGCGTTCATCACAGAGGCACAGAGGACACAGAGAACGACGGGACACGACATCCCCCCGCAGGCCCAGCGGTCCCGTGCTGTTCTCTGTGTCCTCTGTGCCTCTGTGGTGAATGCAGTGGCAGGAAAAGCAAAGGGGACCACCCAAAGGCAGCCCCCTCACCAGACGAACACAGACGACTCAGTCGTCCGCGAGCCTCGCCAGGATCTGCGCCGGGATGTACGCCGGCGTCACCATGCGGCGGCGACGGCCGGTCTCGGCGCCGATGCGCTTCCAGAGCTCCAGCTCACGCTGGGAGGCGCTCAGCGCCTGCTCCGTCACCGCATCGCCGTCGAGGTAGGCGTGCACCACGGACGAGATCTCCGTTCCGGGTGGCGTCACCTCGCGGTCGGACGCGAGCGGCTCGGCCTGCTGGGCCGGGCGGGATTCGACGGCCGGCTCACGCGCGGCGTCGCGGGGTTCGAGCGAATCTTGCATCACGAGTATCGATCCTCCAGGAGCTTCTGCAGCGCCTCGCGGGCGCGATGGACACGCATTTTCAGGGCACCGACCGTCGCGTCGAGCAGCACGGCCATCTCCTCGTAGGAGCGGCCCTCGACGTGCTTCATCACGAAGGCCTCACGCAACGAGGATGGAAGGGAAGTCAGCGCACCATCCAGATCGCGCCGCATCTCTCCCCGGTCGAGCTCCTCCTCCGGTGTCTCGAGCCCCGAAGGCTGGTCGTCCTCCTCGTAACTGAGGTGGGTCCGCCGGATGTTCTTGAGCCAGTCCTTGCACCCATTGGCAACGATCCGGAACACCCACGCATCGAACCGGCCTCGCACTTCACCCAGGTGATGGAACGCCTTGATGAACGAGACCTGCAAGATGTCCTCCGCCACGTCCGCACTGCCCGTCATCCCGTAGGCGTGGCGATACAGCGGATCGCTGTACCGCTCGATCAGGATGCCAAAGGCATTGCGGTCCCCGGCGAGCACGCGGTCGATCACCGCCTGGTCGGCGTCGATCGGATCGTCGGGAGAAGTAGGCTCGGTCATGGTCGCGGTCACGACGCTAGTGTAATCCACGCGCCGCAACTCGGACAGTGCCTTCCCTCCCGACGCACCGCACGAACCCGGGTCGTCGCATAGGAGGGACGAGCGTACGGGACCGAGGTCACAGGGGCGTCACCGGCGAGCGTCACGGGGCGGGCGTCATGGGGCGGGCGTCATGGGGCGGGCGTCTCGCGCAGGCGATCGAACGCGCCCCACCCCGATCCGCGCACGAGCGCGCCATGCTCGTCGAGGCGCGGCGGCGCGAGACGGACCGCACCCGGCGCCTGCGGCGCCACACCCGTGACGGCCGAGGCGTCGACCGCCTGCAGCGCCTTGAGCACCGGCTTCACCACCCCGCAGGGCACGCCCACGTCGTCGAACCGCGCGAGCCAGTGCGCCGCCACGTTCGTGCGCAGCCGCGCCGCGATCGCGCCCACCACGCGCGCCCGCTGCGCCAGGCGACCCGCATTGGTGGCGAGTGACGGATCGGAGGCGAGCGTCTCGAGCCCGAGCGCGCGCACGCAGACAGCGAACTGCGCGTCGTTCCCCACGGCGAGCACGATCGGCCGGTCGGCCGCGTCGAAGAGTTCGTACGGCACGAGGTTCGGATGCGCGTTGCCCCAGCGCTTCGCCTCGCGCCCCGAGACGAGCGCGTTCTGCGCGACGTTCATGAGCGCCGCGGTCGCGCTGTGAAGGAGCGAGACGCTCAGCCGACGATCGGCGCCGGTCGGCGTCGAGCGCGCGCCGGTCGCGCGGCCGCGGCCCACCAGCGCGCTTAGGATCGCGATCGCGGCGTCCTTTCCCGCGAGCACGTCGGCGAGCGCCACCCCGACTTTCATCGGCGCACCGTCGGCCGCGCCGGTGATCGCCATCCATCCGCTCTCGGCCTGCACCACGAAGTCGTAGCCGGGGCGGGCACTCTCGAGCCCGAAGCCCGTGATGGTGCACCAGACGAGTTGCGGATGCCGCCCCAGCATCGACTCGGCGCCGATCCCGCGCCGTTCGAGCGTGCCCGGCTTGAAGTTCTCGATCACCACGTCGGCGGTGGCGATCAGGTGCTCGATCACGGCCCGGTCGGCCGGCAGGGCGAGGTCGGCCGCGAGGCCGATCTTGTTGCGGTTGGCCGACAGGAAATAGGCGCTTTCGCCCCGGTCGTCGAAGGGCGGTCCCCATCCACGGGTCTCATCCCCCGCCCCGGGACGCTCCACTTTGATCACATCGGCCCCGAGATCACCGAGTATCATGCCGGCGAGCGGTCCCGCGAGAACTCGCGAGAGGTCGAGAATTCTGATGCCATTGAGCGGTAGATTCATTATACTGTCTTTGTTATGTTCTTATTGCGGCTCTATAGTAAGAGCGTGTGTAGGGGGAAAACCGGCCTCTTCATACTATATAAGCTACTTGCGTGCAAGCTGAAAAATCATATACTGCGGCCGTTCATCCAGCGCAGAACCTCGCAACGAAGGTCCCAACATGCCCGATACCGAAAAGCCGGCCGAAACCGCCGCGCCCGTAGTTCCGCCCAAGCGTCACCCCGGCCACCGTGGCCAGGACGTCCGTGACACTGTCGCCGAGATGGCGGCAAAGGCTCACGAGATCTCCCTCGAAGCCGGCTCCAAGATGGCCGCCGCGATGAAGGACGTCGTCGGCGCCGCCGCCGGTCTGGTCGCCTTCTCCATCGAAAGCACCCGCGATCTCGTGCAGTATATGGTGCGCCGTGGGCAGATGACGCAGGAAGAGGCCGACAAGCTCGTGCGCGAAGCCGAGGGCGCTTGGCTGAAGAAGAACAAGGGCAAGGAACTGCCGAAGATCGGCGTGAACCCGCTCGCCAAGCCGATCGTTGCGGTGCACGTGAAGCCCGCCGCGCCGGCTGCGAAGCCCGTCGCGACTCCTGCGAAGCCCGTCGCGACTCCTGCGAAGCCCGCCGCGCCTGCCGCGAAGCCTGCGGCCGCGAAGCTCGCAGCAGCGAAGCCCGCCGCCAAGCCGGTGCCCGCCAAGCCGGTGCCCGCCAAGCCGGCCGCGAAGCCCGCCCCCGCGAAGAAGGCCGCGCCCGCCCCGGCTAAGAAGCCCGCTGCGAAGAAGCCCGCGCCGAAGAAGTGATCGGACGGTCCCGAATGGCGTAGCGAGAGCGCACCTTTCGGGTGCGCTCTCGTCGTTTTCTCCCCTGCGTCACCTGCTTCCCCTCGTCCCCTCCGCTCCCGACCGTGCCCAGCATCGCCCGTGGCGACGCCCTCGCACTGACGCGCGCCCTCGTCGCCGTCGACTCGCGCAATCCCTCGCTCGCCCCGGGCGCGCCCGGAGAGCGCGCGGTCGCGCAGTTGCTCGCGACGACGCTCAAGGAGTGGGGCTTCGCAGTCGACCTCATCGACTCGGTCCCGGGCCGCCCGAACGTGCTCGCGCGCATCGGCGGCGGTCACGGCGGCCGCTCCCTCATGCTCAATGGCCATCTCGACACGGTCGACGTCGCGGGCATGACGCACGCGCCCTTCGCGGCCGACGAGCGCGACGGGCGACTCTACGGCCGCGGCTCGACCGACATGAAGGCCGGCATCGCCGCGATGTGCGCCGCCGCCGCGCGCGCCTCCGACACCGACCTCGGCGGCGAGGTGATCATCGCCGCGGTCGTCGACGAGGAATACGCGAGCCTCGGCACACGCGCGCTCCTCGAGGCGGGTGTCACCGCGCATGCGGCGATCGTCACCGAGCCGACGCGGCTTGCGATCGCGCCGGCGCACCGCGGATTCGCGTGGGCCGACGTGACCGTCGAGGGACGCGCCGCGCACGGCTCGCGCTACGACGTGGGCGTGGACGCGATCATGCACGCGGCGTTGCTGCTCGCCGAGCTCGACACCTACGAGCGCCACGTGCTCACGACGCGCACGCACCCGCTCCTCGGGCGCGCCTCGCTCCACGCAGGCACCATCAGCGGCGGCAGCGGCCCCTCGACGTATCCCGATCGGTGCACGGTGAGCCTCGAGCGACGAACGCTGCCCGGCGAGCAGGGCGCGGACTTCGCGCGCGAACTCGACGAGGCGATCGCGCGCGTCCGCTCTCGCGTGCCGGGCCTCCGCGCGACGTTCACGCTCGGCGTCGGCCAGGCGCCCAACGACGTGGCGCTCGACTCGCCGATCGTGCTCGCGCTGCAGGAGGCATGCAAGACGGCGGACCGCGCTGCGCCGATCGAGGGCCTCTCCTGCTGGACCGACGCCGCGCTGCTCACCGCGGCCGGCATCCCCGCGGTCTGCTACGGCCCGGGCGACATCGCGCTCGCGCATGCGGCCGAGGAATACGTGGCGATCGACGAGATCGCGCGCGCGACGGCGGTGCTCACGCGCCTCGTCACCAACTGGTGTGGACCGAAGGGGGTCGCGTGGGGCAGCTGACGGTGAAGGAGTACGACGTGCTCGAGCGGGCGATCGTCGACGCGTCGCGCGTCTCGATCTTCCGGCGCGGCACCGAGTACCTGGTGATCCCCGAGCGACTCGTCACGCACAACGGCGCCGAGGCGATCCAGGCGCGCCATCCGACCACGGGGGCGCGGCTGGTGCTGCGGCTCGACGAGGCGGAGCGCATCGAGGTCGTGCGGTGAGCGCACGATTCCCGCTGGTGGCGGTCTACGCCGACGAGTCGTGCCTTGGCAACGGCAAGGAAGGCGACAATCCCGGCGGCGCCGGCATCCTCGTCGAGTACCGGCACGCCGACGGCCGGATCACGCGACGCGATCTGTGGATCTCGGAGCGCGCGACGACGAACAACCGGATGGCGCTGCGCTCGGTGACGGAGGCGTTCGACGGACTCGGCACCAAGGACGGGAAGTTCAGCGTGCACTTCACCACCGATTCGCGCTACATCGTGGACGGGCTCTCGAGCTGGGTGTTCGGCTGGGCGCGCAACGGCTGGAAGCGGAAGACCGGCGCGATCGAGAACCTCGAACTCTGGATGGACGCGATCGCGTCGGTGAACGGGCACGAGGCCACCTGGAACTGGGTGAAGGGCCACGCGGGGCATCCGCAGAACGAGTACGCGAACGACCTCGCCGTGCGCGCCGCGACCGAGCAGACGCAGTCGGGCGGGTACGTGGAGTCGGAGTTCGGCGCCTGGCTCGCAAGGCGGCGCGCCAAGGGCGGCGCCCGCAGTGTCGTCGCGCCCTTCCCCGATGGCGAGTCATTCACACCCGCGGCATCTTTGCCACGGGTGGGGTAACAACGGGAACCAAGGACATCGTGGACGCCCTCGATCTTCTCTTCCGCCGTCTCGTGCTCGCCGCGCGCGCCTCGGGCGCGCTCGAACGCCCCGTCACCGTCGGCGAGGTGCTCGACGACTTCGCGCCCTACGCCGCCTCCAAGCGCGACGGGCAGCTCGACACGCACGACGATTACCTGCATGCGCTCATGCGGCTCGTCTCGGGCGAGCGTTCGCTGCTCTTCGGCGACGACCTCATGCAGGACGACCTCAAGGCGGAGCTCGACTCGCCGAACCCCGATCTCGCAGTGCTGCGCACCTATACGCACACCAAGCTGCGTGTGTCGACGGCCGGCATCACGAGTGTGCTCGCGGGCGACACGAACATCGACCTGCGCCCGCCGACGCCGCGCGCGCCGCAGGCGCGTGTGACCGGTGCGGTGAACGCGCCGCACCGATCGGGTTCGGTCCCGCGGGTCCCCGGCCCCGCAGCCACGCCCGAGCCGATGACCGAGCCGCGCCTGCCGGGCGCGCTGCACACGGCCTTCTCGACGTACGACGCGAGCACGCGTTCCCCCGCCGCGGCCGATGCCGGCGTGGTGACGCCACCGGCCGACACCGCCAACACGGGCTGTCCGTACTGCGCTCAGGCGCTCCCGCCGGGGCGTGACTTCAAGTTCTGCCCCTCGTGCGGGCTCAACCTCCACGTCAGGCGCTGCCCCGGTTGCAGCGCGGAGATCGAATCGGGATGGAAGTTCTGCGTCACCTGCGGACGGAATGCATGAGCGTGAACCTGCGCGCGCGACTGCGAGCGAACCCGGCCTTCCGCAGCGCATGCACGCTCGCCGTCGTCGCGGCCACGCTCTCGCTCGGCGCATGCGCCGGCACGCAGGCGACCGCCGCCCCGTTGCGCCCGGTCGTGCGCGGACCGCAGTGGCCGGTGAAGACGCGCGAGCACGTCGATCTCTGGCTGCACGGCTTCGCGCTCATCTCCGATGACACGGCGACGGTGCCGCTCTACGCGCGCGGCTACGCCGAGCACGTGACGATCGAGAAGAACAAGCGCGGGCTCTACACCGCGCTCGACTCAGCCCGTGCGTCGCTCGCGGCGACGCTGCGCACCCGACCGGTGCTCGAGGGGACGCAGTTCATCGCGCTCTACTTCGCGACCTGGGAGGAGCTGAAGCAGGCGATCGACTATTTCGTCGATGCCGAAGGCGATCCGTCGAAGGTGCGCAATCGCGAGGTGCAGGGCATCGTCGCGTTCCTCGCGCAGCAGTTCCCGCGCAAGGAGGACCGCGAGTTCGCGAAGCGCTTCACGACGGCGCTCGAGGGCGAGCGCGCGAGCTTCCATCACCAGTGGTGGCTCGACGAGCAGCGCGCGCGCACGGCAGGGCTCGCGCGGGCCGACTCGCTCTGGCAGTCGAAGTGGCGGCCGGCGCTGCAGACCTACCTGAACCACACGCAGCAGCCCAGCGGCGACCTGATCGTCACGCGCGCGCTCGGCGGCGAGGGACGCGCCGTGCCGGCCGGCGACAACGCGAGCCAGTACGCCGTCGCCTGGCCGGCGACCGCCGACTCGGCGGAGGTGATGCTCTTCTCGTTCGCGCACGAGGCCGCGGGCGCGATCGCGCAGGTGGCGGTGAACGATCACCTCACGCCGGCTCAGCAGCGCGAGGGGGCGGGCGCGAAGTACTCGGCGGTAGGACTCGTGCGCGGCGGCGCGCTGCTCGTCGAGCGCATCGATCCGGCGCTCGCGGAGCGGTATGCGCGCTGGTACCTGATGCAGGCGGGCAAGCCCGTGCCGGCGCGCGACGCGCTCGCCGCGCTCGCGACGGCCTTCCCGATGCCGCAGGACATGATCGATTCCATGAAACGGCAGATCGACCTCGCGTTCGGCGGCATCTGACGTGGCCGACCTCCCCGCCCCGATCCTTCCGCGCGCCGCGCTCGAGCGCGTGCTGCTGCGCGCCGCCGAACTCCACTCGGCGAGCGGCGACGTGCCCGAGACGATGAGCGAGTCCGACCTGCTCGCGCTCGCGCAGGAGGTCGGGATCTCGCCGCTCGCGGTGAAGCAGGCGCTCGCCGAGGAACGGATGCGCGTGACGCTCCCCGAGGAACGCGGACTCGCGGCGTCGCTCGTGGGGCCGGCCTTCTTCTCCGCGACGCGCACGGTGCCGGGGAATGCGCGCGAAGTGCTCGATCGGATCGATCGTGGCTTCCGTGGTGACGAGAGCCTCGCCGAGCGCCGCCGTTTCCCCGACCGGATCGTGTATGGCCCGCTCGGTGGGCTGGCCGGCGCGGCACACGGCGTCGCCGCAGGATTCAGCGGGCGGTCGCTCGCACTCGCGAAGACGAACGAGGTGAGCGTCTCGGTGGTGCAGATGGAGCCGGGGAAGGCGCATGTGCGGATCGAGGCGACGCTCGCACCGCGCCGCGTCTGGGCGCTGCGCATCGGCGCCGGCGGATTGCTCGGGGGCAGCGCGATCGGCGCGGTGCTGCTCGCACTGAACGTCTGGCCGGCGGTCGCCGTCGGCGTGGCCGCGCTGCTCGGCCTCCTCCCATCGATCATCGCGCGGGCGATGTACCGCAGCGCCGCGCACGGCGCGCAGCTCGCGATCGAGCAGACGCTCGACCGGCTCGAGTTCGGCGAGGTCAAGAAGCGCGGCCTCCTCGACCAGTTCCTCAGCGCAGGACGACAATGACGGCGCTAGTCTTCCAGTCGTGAATCGCGTCGCGCCGTACATCCCCGCCGCCGACACCGCCGATCGCATCCGCGAGGCGGAACGGTTCGCGCACGACATCCTCCCCGATGTCTCGCGCACCTTCGCGATCAGCATCCGTTTCCTGCCCGGCACGCTCGGCAAGGCCGTCAACACCGCCTACCTGCTCTGCCGGATCGCCGACACGGTGGAGGACGACAACAGCACGCCGCCCGAGACGCGCGCGGCGATGCTCGAGCAGTTCCTCCGCACGCTCGACGACCGCGACGCGGCCGAGGCCTTCCCCGCGCTCGCGGCGGGCCTGCAAGGCGACGCGGCGCACCTCGAGCTGGTGCGGCACACCGATCTCGTGCTCGTGCTCTTCCGCACGCTCCCGCAGCGCACGCGCGACCGCGTGGCGCACTGGGTGCGCGAGATGGGTGTCGGCATGGCGAAGTTCGTCCGGACCTACCCGGGCGGCATCCGCATCCAGACGCTCGCCGAGTACAAGGAGTACTGCTACTACGTCGCGGGGACGGTGGGCTTCATGCTCACCGAACTCTGGCACGAGCATGCGGGCGCGATCGGCAAGCGCGAGTACGACCGGCTGCTGGTGAAGTGCCAGGCGTTCGGCGAGGCGCTGCAGACGGTGAACATCCTGAAGGACATCGCCTGGGACGCGGAGCATGAGAACTCGATCTACATCCCGGCGAGCGACCTCGCGGCGCAGGGGAGCGGGCACGCGACGCTGCTCTCGCCCGAGCACCTCGAGCACAACCACAAGGCCGTGGTGCATTTCATCGACCTCGCGCGCAAGGACCTCGACGACGCGCTCGAGTACACGCTGATGATCCCGCGGCGGGCGTTCCGGATTCGCGCCTTCTGCGTGCTGCCGCTGCTCTTCGCGTACGCGACGCTCCGCGACCTGAGCCGTTCGCGCGCCATGCTCACCGTGGGCGGGCAGGTGAAGATCTCGCGGCGCGAGGTGAAGGCGCTGATGATCGTCGGGGTGCTCTCGCTCGTGAGCAACGGCGCATTGCGCTGGCTCGTGAAGCGCGTGAAGGCGCGACCGTTCACGCTCGCGCCGGTCGCGGGCTGACGTCGGCGCGACCCTCATGTCTGCGTACGAGTCGCTGATCTCGGCGTTCGGCTTCCGCGGTGTGTTCCGCGACGACGCCGACGCGCGCGCCGTGTACAGCGAATCGGCCGGCGTCGCGCGGATCATGCCGCGCGCGGTCGCGGTCCCCGTCGACGCCGACGACCTGTCGGCGCTCGTGCGCTGGGCCGTTGCAGAGCGTGTGCCGCTCATCCCCCGCGGGTCGGGCAGTTCGATGGCGAACGGCGCGGTCGGCGACGGCGTGATCGTGGACCTCGCGCGGCTCTCTTGGCTCGCGATGCCGAGTGCCGCTGAGAAGAATGCCGCGACGCCGAGTGCCGTGACGCACCGCGTGGTGGCCGGCGCCGCCGTGCTGCGCGACCGGTTGCAGCAGGCGGCCGTGGCGCTGCGCCAGAGTTTCCCGGTCGACCCCTCGAGCAGCGCCTTCGCGACGATCGGCGGCATGTGCGCGACGCACGCGGCCGGCGCGCGCACGGTGCGCTACGGGCCGCTGCGCGACTGGATCCTCGGCGTCGAGTGCGTGTTCGACGACGGATCGCGCGGCTGGGTCCGGCGCGGCGAGCCCTTGCCCGACGTTCCGTCACTGCAGCGCTTCGTCGCCGACGTGGCACCGCAGATCATGGCGACCGAGCCCCTGCTGCTCCGGCACGAGGGGGTGCGGAAGGAATCGTCGGGCTATGCGCTGAGCGACTTCGCGCGCACGTCGGACGTGCTCGACGTGCTGATCGGCAGCGAGGGTACGCTCGCGATCATCACCGCGGTCGAGGTGCGCCTCACGCCGATGGCCGAGGCGACCGCGAGCTTGCTCGCGGGCTTCACCGACCTCGCGGACGCCGCACGGTGCGCCGGTGAGCTCGCGCGGCGCGGCGCCAGCGCGGTGGAGCTGCTCGACAAGAGCTTCCTCGAGATCGCGGCCTCGGGCGGGCGCGCGCTGCCGTTGCCGGCCGGTCTCGAGGCCGTGCTGATCGTCGAAGCCGAGATGCGCGACGAGGGCACGGCGCGGCAACTCGTGGAGAAGCTCGCGGCCTGCGCCGAGGCCGGCGGCGCCACGCACGTGCAGACCGCGATGACCACCGAGGACGAAGTGCGGCTCTGGCAGCTGCG
>JAYTNC010000508.1:0-7435 GCA_043748515.1 Gemmatimonadota bacterium
CCGTGCCACGCGCCGCACCTTCGAACGCTTCGGTGCGTGTGCCGCGGAACGCCGGATCAGTGCCGTTGGGGAGCGAAGTCCATCCGAAGACCGTCTCGCCGCTCACCGAACCCGCCATGAGCACGGTGCCTTCGTAGCCGAGCTGTTCGCCCGGGAAGGTGACCTCGAGACGACCCGTCTCGGAGATCACGCGCGCCGAGGCGAGGTTGATCGCGCGACGCCCCTCGCGCTCGATCGTGCCGCGAATGCGATTGATCGGTCCCTCGAGCTGCAGCGTGGCGTTGAAGCCATCGGCATCGGTCGAGGTGATGGCCCAGGTGCCGCGCGGATCGATCTGCGGCGGGCGCGTCACGGCGTAGCGCGTGCCCTGCACCCACACATCGCGCACGCTCGACTCCTCGGTGAACAGATCCCCGTCGGTGATCACGAGATTGGCGACCTTGCCGACTGCGATCGTGCCGTGCGTGCGCTCGATGCCGAGCCATGCGGCCGGCACGGTGGTGAGCGCGGCGAGCGCCTTGTCGGCCGCGAGACCGCGCGAGACGGCGAGGCGCAGGTTCGGAAGGAACTGCGTGAGCGTCGAGAGACCGTCGGTGGTGAGGGCGAACGGCACGCCCGCGGCGGCGAGCTGCGCCGGGTTGGTGGGCGCGAGATACCAGTGACGCATCGCCGAGAGCGACGCGTTGAGCGCCAGCTCGGGGCTCGACACGTCGGGCGCGTCGGGGAAGTTGAGCGGCACGATCAGCGGCTGTGTGCGTCCCTTGAGCACGTCCACCAACCGGTACTCCATGCCGTTGCCGCGGAACCAGGGCGTCAGCTTGTACTCGGCGGCGATCGTGTAGGCGCGCAGGTACTCCTCTTCGCTCTCCGTCTGGAAGAGCACCCCCTGCTTGCCCTGCACCGCGCTCGCGAGTGCGCCGAGCGCCTCGCTGCGCTCCGGCGGCAGGACCGCACGGCCGCCGGCCTCGTACGCCGCGTTCGCACGGATGTACCACTCGGCGTCCATGAAGGTCTGCCGCATCAGCGCGGTGGTCCCCATCGCCGAGTTCGGGTACATCCCGCCGAGCTGGAAGGAGCGCTGGAAGCCGATCGCCTGCAGCAGGTCGGCACGCAGCACGCGCTCGCGCACGCCAGCGTCGCTCAGGTTCACCACGGACGCGGTGCCGCGGAAGATCCCCTGCTTGGGCACCGCGAGTGCGGCGCCGAAGCCGAGCGAGCGCAGCGCCACGCGACGCGTGGAGTCGTCCTTCATGTTCGCGGTGGTGCTGAACCAGGCGCGCACCTGCGGATTCCAGTGCGTCGGGCCCACGTCGCCGCCCTGCGGCACGGCGTCCATGCCGAGGTCGGCATGCGCGTCGATGAAGCCCGGATAGATGGTCAGTCCCTTGAGGTCCCACACGCGGGCACCGGCCGGCGCGCGCAGGTTGCGTCCGACAGCGGTGATGAGACCGTTGCGGATGACGACGGTCGCGCTGTCGAGCACCTGACCGGGCCCCGTGACGACGCGCGCGCCGACGAGGGCATGGAATCCGGTGCCGTTGTCGCGCAGCCCGGCGATGGGTTCGGTGCGCGAGGATTGCTGGGCGCCGAGTCCGCCGGCGTTCAGCGCGCCGGCCAGCAGGAGGCCGAGGCCCAGGAGGGTGCGGGGTGCTCTCAAGAGGTGCTCCGGTCGAAGATTGCAGTGCGTGACTATGGAAGTACGGGCGCGTCGTGGCAAACGTTCGGGGCCGGAGCGGTGCGCCGCGCTTGACATCCACGCCTCGGTCCGGAACTTCCCGCGATGCCCATCTCGCACCGTGGTGCCGCATCGCTCGTCGCCCTCGCCCTGCTCTGGATCGTCCCGCTCGCGGCGCAGGCCCCCGCGGCCCGCGTCGCGCGCTCCACCCCGCTCCAGCCCGTGCTCGACGCGCTGCGCGCCGCGGACACGATCCAGACGGTCACGCTCGACGACTTCGCGAGGGAACAGTCGGCGCTCGAGCAGGTGCAGGCCCGGCTCTCCGATTTCGATCGCCGCGCATTCACCCGCGACGACTCGCTCGACGCGGAGATCGTCGCGCTGCAGCTCCGCGATCGCATCAATGAGCTGAAGTTCCGCGGCTACCTCCTCCCGCTCGGCAGTCGCTCCGGCTTCCACTTCGGCTTCGCCGGACTCCCGGAGTCCGCGCGCTTCGAGACCGTCGCGGACTACGATCGCTACATCGCACGGATGCGCGCCTTCCCTGCGCAGGTGCGTCAACAGATCGGCTTGCTGCGCGAGGGCATCCGCACGGGCATGACGATGCCGCGCGCGGTGCTCGACGGCTACGACCGCACGGCATCGGTGCATGTGGCGGACGATCCTGCGACGAGCGCCTTCGCGCGTCCGTTCGATCGGTTCCCTTCCGCCGTGCCTTCCGGCGATCAGGCGCGACTCCGCCGCGAAGGCCTCGATGCCGTCAGGGACGGAGCGGTCGCCGGCTTCCGCGAGTTCGCCCACTTCCTCTCGACCGAATACATCCCCGCCGCGCGCCCCACGCTCGGCCTCGACGGCGTGCCCGACGGTCGTGCGTACTACGCGCATCGGGTCCGCATGTACACGACGCTCGACATCACGCCGGCCGAGGTCCATCGCATCGGCACGGAACTGGTCGCGAGCATAAGGAAGGAGCTGGACGGCGTCCGCGCCGAGGTCGGCTTCGCGGGGGATCACGTCGCGTTCACGGACTTCCTGCGCACCGCGCCGCGTTTCACCGTCGCGACGGAGGCGGAGTATCTCGCACAGGTCTCGCTCGCCGCGAAGGTGATGGACGGCAATCTCCCGCAGCTCTTCTCGCGGCTCCCGCGCACGCCATATGGAATACGCGCGATGCCGGCGCATGTGGCGCCGCGCCAGTCGGCGGGCTACTACGATCGCGGCGACGCCGATGGCACGCGCGCGGGCTGGGTGAACATCAACACGTCGATGCTCGCATCACGTCCCACCTGGGCCGCGCGCGCGCTCGCCTTCCACGAGGGCGTGCCGGGGCATCATCTGCAGATCATGCTCACGCAGGAGCGCGAGGAGCTCTCCGCCATCCGTCGCGGTGCGGGCGTCACGGTCTTCGTCGAAGGTTGGGGACTCTACGCGGAGAAGCTCGGGCTCGACGTCGGGCTCTACGCCGATCCGTACGACCGCTTCGGCATGTGGAGCTACCAGATCTGGCGCGCCTGCCGCCTCGTGGTCGACAGCGGGATGCACGCGCTCGGCTGGTCCCGTGCGCAGGCGATCGCGTACATGGCGGAGCACACCGGCATGACCGTCGAGGCGGTCACCGCGGAGATCGACCGGCACATCACCGAACCCGGGCAGGGCCTCGCGTATACCATGGGCGAGCTCGAGATATCGGCGCTGCGCAAGCAGGCCGAAGCGCGGCTCGGCGCGAAGTTCGACCTCCGCGCGTTCCATGAGGCGGTGCTCATGCATGGTGCGTTGCCGCTTCCGTTGCTGCGGCGCGAGGTGATGCGGTGGATCGAGCGGGCTACAAATGGAGGCGAATGAGCCGCGCTCGGATGAACGTGGCCAGGTCTGACTCCGTCAATGAACCCGCCGCGAGCGCCGTCATCGCCTGCACCACCTCGGCCTCGGTCGCGTCGAGGTCCCTTCCGTTCAGCCCCAGGAAGATCACCGCGGTCAGGAAGGCCGCGCGCTTGTTCCCGTCGTTGAAGGCGTGCGCCTTGGCGAGCCCGAAGGCGTACGCGGCCGCGAGAGTGGCGAGATCGGCACCGGGTCCGGAGTGCCACTTCTGGCGCGGGCGCGCCAAGGCCGCCTCGAGTCCGTTCTCGTCACGGACGCCGGGCAGCCCACCATGCTCCCGGATCTGATCCAGGTGCGCGGCGTCGACCACGAGACGAGGGACCCGGCGCGGCTCCTTCATGCGCTACTTCGCGAGTTCGCGCAGCGCGTTGCGGAACTTCTTCGCCGCGTGGGCAGCCACGGCCAGTCCCGCCTCGACGTCAGGGTCGTAGGGGGTGAGCAGGATCCCGCTCTCCGTCTCGATGGCGAAAACGCGGTCGCCCGCCGCGAGATGCAGGCGGTCGGCCATGTCCTTCGGGATCGTCGCGCCGATCGAGCCGCCGACCTGGCGCAGGGTGAGTTCGCGGACCATCGTGCCTCCGTAGCACTGGTATGCTACAATGGTAGCACATCCGTGGCACAGCGCAAGTCGCCCGGCGCGGCTCACCGCATCGCCATCACCGTCGTCTGCACGATCTCGAACAGGATCAGCCCGATGATGATCATCTCGAGCAGATGACTGCGCCGCACGTTCACCTCCGCCGCCAGCAGCTCCGAGAGGCGCGCGAGCGCGTTCACCTTGCGCATCACGCTCTCCTCCCACTCGCGCAGCTGGAAGCGCGCCGTCGCGCGGCGGAAGACGGTCGCGAGGAAGAAGTCGCCGACGAACTTGAGCGAGTTCTCGATGCGTTCGACATGCTCCGAGAACTCGAGGTAGAGCGCGCTCGCCTCGCGCGAGAGCCGGTCGTAGTCGCCGCGGCCGAACGCGGTGACGCGGCGCCGCCGCTCGATGTCGTCGTAGAGCGAACCGAGTCGCTCGTCGAGCAGCGTGTCGAAGTGCCGGAACTCCATGAGGTGCGTGACCGCGAACTCGATCATGTCGACGACGTCGCGGCCGCCGCCCGGGTCGACGACGAGGGCGCTGTTCCAGTCGATGACCGCGAGGTCGGTCGACGAGTAGGAGAGCGCACCCTCGAGGATCGACGCCGCAACGTCGCGTGAGAGGGTGATGTCGGGTTCGCCGAGGATCAGCGCCGGGATGTCGGCGCGCGCGGCAAGATCCCCGACGCCGACGACGCCGTCGAGCGCCTCGACGAAGTGCACGACGTAGTCCTCCATGCCGGTCGGCGCGTGGGGCAGCGTGGCCGCCGACCGGAGGCTCTGCGCCAGCTCGTTGACGCGCGCGATCGCGACGGTGTCGACGTCGTGGTCGGTCTCGATGAGCGCGGCCTGCTGCACGAGCGCGCTCCACGGCGTGCCGGGTGCGGTCGGCAGGTGGAACTGCATCGAGACGACGCCGTAGCTCCAGACGCGGGCCGCGAGCTCCGCCACGACCGTGCGCTCCCCGATCCGGACCGGCACCTCGCCGAGCGCGAGCGTGATCGGCGCGTCGCGAACGACGAGCGCGTGGCGCGTGCTGCGCGCCATCCGCAGGCGCGAGGAGCCGCCCGAGGCCAACAGATCCGACTCGACCCGGCGGAGATCGAGCTCCTCCGCCACGTCGAAGACGCGGAAGATGATCGTGCTCCCGCGAACGACCGACACTTCACTCATGCACGCAATCTTGGGCGCGCCGCGCGCCACCGCCAGCCGTGCGCCGCCGAAGCGCCACGCAGAACGCGGCCGCGACCTCGCCACGAACCGGTCCGCGTCGCGTAACACCCTCGTTCCAACTCGGTAAGGCCGCTGTTCGGGCGCGCCCCGTCCCCTATTCTGTACGGCGTGACCACGACCACATCCGCGTTGCCCATCGCCGCCATCCCTGTCGAGCGGTTCGTCGAACGCCTCTACGCCCCGCTCGCCTGGGAGGCCACCGTCCGCCTCGGCGACGCCGCCATCGCGTCGCGCCTCGTCGAGCGCGTGTTGCATCGCGCCTGGGGCGAGCGCGACCGTTTCGCCACCTTCGACGCGCTCTACCGGCATGTGCAGGACGCGGCGCTTGCCGCCGTGGCGGCAGAGGCCGAGCGCGATGATCCCGCTGATCGCGACCCCGGCGGATCGCCCGCCCGCGCGCAGCTCGGGCGCCGTGCCGCGCCCCTCGCGTGCCACCCCGCGACCGAGCGGGTCGATCGCGCGCTTCTCGGCCGCCCACGAGCCGCGCGTCCAGCTCGACGAGCGCCAGAAGCAGCTGGCCATCGGCGCCGCGGTGCTGGCCGTCATCCTCGTCGTGTTCGCGCTCGCGCGCGGCGGCTCGCCGGCCCGGTGAGCGTCTCGCTCCGGCGCGATTCGAGTGCGCTCGCGGCCATCACGGTGGGAGAGCACCGGTTCCTCACCGCCGGCGGCGTCGTCTCCTTCGCCACCAACACCGCGGGAGCGTCGTGAGGATCGGTTCAGGCATGCCGATGCCCCTCACGCGCTACCAGCGCGACGCGGCCTTCGGTTGGCGCCTCGGCCGACTGCAGCTCGCCGGCGAATCGCTTGGAACGATCGCCGCCGCGGCGCGTCAGTGGTACGGCGTTGACGTGCGCTTCCCCGCGGACCACGCCCCGACCGACACCGCGTCGCTCGACGTGCCCCTGGCGAGCCGGGACAGCCTCGTGGATGCGCTCGAATCGGCGCTGCGGGCGCGCACCGGACGCGCGCGCCGTTCCGGCCCTCGCGGCGCCGACGTTGCTCGACCTGCGGCTCCCGCCCCTCTCCTGACACGGCGCGTGCGGCGTGATATGTGTGTATTCCGTTGTACGCAATCAGGGAGAACACGATGCGAGCTGGACAGATCGCCGCCGCGATCGCCGCCGCGATCGCCGGAGTGACCGCGCTCGTGCTCGCCTACATCGTGTTCCTCTACCGCTCCGGTGGCGGCGCGGCGATCGACAGCGTGCGTGCCATGGTGCTCAGGACCGTGGTCTGGGTGATGCTGTCGCTTCTGCTCCTGTGGGCCTCTCGGCTCACCGCTGCGCCAGCGCGAGGATGAGCCCACCGAGCCGCTGGAGATCGCGCAGGTCGAGCACTTCGCCCGGCGCGTGACTGTACCGCCCCGGCCAGGAGATCGGCACGTTGGGCGCTCCCCAGAACGTGAACGCGGTGCCGTCGGTGCCGCCCTGCGTGAGCCCGAGTTGCAGCGGGATCCCCGCGGCGCGCGCGACGCGTGTGACGTCCTCACGCGCATCCGGCGGCGCCATGCTGCCCGATTCGATGCCGCGCAGCACCGGGCCTTCGCCGAGCTTCACGAACGCGAAGTGCGGTGATTCGAGCGGCGTCTCCGAACTCACGAAGGTGTCGATGCTATGCACCCGCTCCACGGTCGGTCCAAGGCGCGCGGCCAATGCGGTCGCGCCCACGAGCCCGCCCTCCTCGGCGGTGGACCAGACGAACAGCACGCGGCGCGTGAGCCTGGTGGTGTCGATCGCATTGAGCGCGCGCAGCAACGCGAGCGTGCCGACGCGGTCATCCATCGCGCGGCCGGTGAAGCGCGTACCGGCGAGACGGACCGCATCCTTGTGCGCCGTCACTCCGCTGCCGACGCGCACTCCCCGCGCGACGAGCGCGGTCGAGTCGAGGCCGAACCAGGCGGTCATGCGCTCGGGGCGCTTGGCGCGCGCGGTCTCGCGCGGCACGAAGACGCCGGGGATCGATGCCGCAGCGCTACCGTCGGCCGCAGGCGGAAGATGCAGCAGCGCCGGCTGTCCCTCCCACGCGGAGGCGACCGGGCCGCCGCGCGCGCGCAGCGTCACCACGCCGTCA
>JAYTNC010000509.1:0-1538 GCA_043748515.1 Gemmatimonadota bacterium
ACGAACCCGGCCGGAGGACCAAGTTCGGGTCGACGCCGAATGCCCACGCAGCGCGCACCCAGCGCTGACAGGCGCCGCGCGGCCTCTCCGCCCAGTCCGCCGGTCCCCACGATGAGCACGCGACACTCCGCGAGTTCGCGGAGTGGAGAGTTCACGTCCACGAAAAAGCTCTTGTCCCACTGCCCTTTCCTCTGCTGCGCAATCGCCACGTCGAGGCCACGCAGAAAATGCAACACGCCGGCGACGATGAACTCGGCGATCGGCGGCCCGTGAATGCCGGCCGAATTCGTGATGCGGATTTCGGTGGAGGCGATGCCGGAGTTGAGCACGTTGCCGACACCAGCCGCCGCGGTGTGCATCCAGCGCAGCTTGCCGGCGGCCCGCAACAGGTCCGGGGTGAAGCCGAAGCCGAAGTACACCTCGGCCCTCGAGATCATGCGGAGCGCCTCGTCGCTTCCACCGTCGGATCCATCGCCATCCGAGCTCGTGGGAGTCTCCACCGCGATCACGTCCCACCCGGGAAACGCTGCTGCCCTCACCCTCGCCTCGCCCTCGGGCGGAAGCGCCCAGTTCCGTGACTTCGCCGCGAGGTCCAGCAGCAGCGTCCTCCGATCAGTCAAGATGGACCCCGAACACATCGTCCCGCGCCAGCAGCGCCGCTGTCGCGATGTCGAACTGCCGCGAAGGTCCCGACAACTTCAGCTCGAAGGTCCGGTCCTGCTCGTGGTCGAATACCTGACGACCCTCGATCCGGATACCGTGTGCGCGCAATGTCGTGGCAACCACCTCCTCCTGGGTTCCGGTCCGCGTACGAACCGTGGCACTCACGACACGGCGCGCGCGGCGCACCCAGTGCTCGAGTCGGCCCAGCCCCCCCAGGACGAACGTCACGAGCAATCCCGCGCCCATTCCTTCGATATAATAGCCCGCGCCGACGGTCATCCCGATGGCGGCGACGACCCAGATCGTCGCGGCCGACGTGAGCCCCGTGACCATGCCCTGCGACTGCATGATCGTCCCGGCGCCCAGGAATCCGACGCCCGACACGATCTGGGCCGCGATGCGCCCGGGATCTCCCACGCGAACACCGTTGGCGAGCCCGATGCGCGTCGACACGTCCATGAGCAGCGCCGCGCCGATGCAGATGAGGATGTTCGTCCGCAGCCCCGCGGGCTTGCCGGCGACTTCACGCTCGAAGCCGATGATGCCGCCGAGCAGCACGGCGAGCGAGAGCTTGACGAGAAGGTCGACGCGCAGAATGCGCGCCAACTCCATCATCATGGTGACGTCTACGTCCTGCGCGGCGATAGTGATGATGGCGGGCTCCCGCCCGCCGTGACGTCAGCGCGCGTCGAGGTCGTGAAGGTCACCGGGCATGGTGTCCGGCGACGCGTCGCCGTACGACATGCTGCGGGCCTGCGCCTCGAGCGCGGCGATGGCCGCCTCGTCGGGCTCGGTCGGGGTATCGAACGTTCGAAACACGGTGCTGGCGCACTGATCGCACGACACGGTCGCCGGCACTTCCTGCGTGAAGAACT
>JAYTNC010000510.1:0-1668 GCA_043748515.1 Gemmatimonadota bacterium
GCGGGGAACGCGACGCCGTCCACCTACATGGTGAACGGCGTGCAGTACATCGTCATCGCGTGCGGCGGCGGCAAGAACGGCGCGCCGAGCGGCGGGACCTACGTCGCCTTCGCGCTGCCCCAGTCGGCGCGGTAGTCGAGGTAGAGGTTCTCGACCTTCTTCCGCGCCCACGGCGTCTTGCGCAGGAACTTCAGGCTCGACGAGACGCTCGGATCACTGGTGAAGCAGGCGATGCGGACCTCATCCGCCATCTTCTTCCAGCCGAGGTGCTGCACGAGCTCGTTGAGCATGCGCTCGAGCGTGATGCCGTGCAGCGGGTTATTGGGCTGGATGGGCGTCTCGGGCATGGGAGGAAGCTAGTCTTCTCTCACGGGGAGTGCTTGCGCACGACAACACGTTCCGAAGGAGTCCCATGGTGGTCGCTCGCGCCCGCGTGCTCGGTGTCAGTTCCTACCTCCCGCCGCGCGTGCGCACGAGCGCGGAGGTGGAGGCGCTCGTCGCGGCCGCCAGCCCCGACTGTCGGGTCCGCCGCGGCATCGTCGAGGCGATCTCCGGCATCACGCAGCGGCGCGTGATCGACGAAGGCGTGCAGACGTCGGACCTCGCCGCGGCGGCCGCGCGGAACGCATTCGCCAAGACCGGCTTCACGCCGAGCGACATCGACCAGTTGATCTTCGCCTCGGCGAGCCAGGACCTGATCGAGCCCGCCACCGCCAACATCGTGCAGGAGAAGCTCGGCACGCGCGCGCCGGTCTTCGACATCAAGAACGCCTGCAACAGCTTCCTGAACGGGCTCGAGATGGCGGAGGCGCTCGTTCTCTCCGGCTCGCGGAGTTGCGTCCTCGTGGTCTCCGGCGAGACCTGCTCGCACTCGATCGCCTGGCACGCCGCGGATCAGGACGAGTTCAAGATGAACTTCCCCGGCTTCACGCTCGGCGACGCCGGCGCGGCCGCGATCGTCGTTCCGTCGACCGACGGCCGCGGGATCTTCCACCGCTCGTTCATGTCGCTGAGCCACCATTGGCCGCTCGCGACCTTCCTCGGTGGTGGGTCGATGCACCCGCATTCCGTGGAGCACAGCTACATCCGCGGTGACGGCAGCCTGCTCCGCGACGCGTGCATCCGCGAGGGACCGGAGATCCTCCACCGGGCCATGCGCGAGGCCGGCGTCGACTTCGACGACTTCAAGCGCCTCTTCGTGCATCAGGTCTCGCTGACGTACCTGCGCGACTTCGCCGAGCATGCCCGCGCGCCGTTCGACAAGATCGAGCTCACCCTGCCCTGCTTCGGCAACATGGCGTCGGCGAGTCTCCCGGTGGCACTCGCGCAGGCCGAGGAGCGCGGCGCGGTCGGTCCCGGCGACAAGGTGCTCCTGGTGGGTATGGCCAGCGGCATCAGCATCGGCGTGATGATGATGGAGCTCTGACCGTGACGACCTCGCGCCGCCTGCGCGCGTTCGGGTATCTCAACACGCTCCGCTGGTATCGCAACCGCGGCTACGTTCCCGCGCACGTGGACATACAATGAGGGTGGACATCCGATGAGGCGTGAGCAGTGGCATCACGCGGTCGTGAACCTGGCCGCGCACCCGGTCGCCTGGACCTTCCAGAACGCAGTCCGGCGACTCGGGCCCATGCGCCATGTGCCGGGCCTCGGGCTGGTGATCAG
>JAYTNC010000511.1:0-2280 GCA_043748515.1 Gemmatimonadota bacterium
CTCTTCCTCGGCAGCGAGCTCGGGCTGTTCTGGAGCAACGACGGCGGGCGCAGCTGGGCCGAACTGCGCGGCGGAATGCCGCTCATGGCGCACAACGACCTCGTGATCCACGCGCGCGAGCACGATCTCGTGCTTGGCACGCATTCGCGCGGCATCTGGATCCTCGACCAGCTGCTCGCCCTGCGCGAGCTCACGCCGGCGGTGGCGGCGAAGCCGGTGCACCTCTTCACGTCGCGCCCGGCGGAGCAGATCCGCTACCGAGACGAACTCGGGCACGTCGGCGACGTGTTCTATGCGGCGGAGAATCCGCCGGCGGGCGGCATCGTGGACCTCTGGCTGCGCGACGGTGGCGCCACGACGGTGACCTTCCACGAGCGCGGCGGCGCCGAGGTCGCGCGTGTGGAGGTGCGCGGGCGGCAGGGGATGAACCGCGTGATCTGGAACCTGCAGTACGCGGGCAACGGCCCGTTCGTGCACACCGGCACGTACGAAGTGCGCGCCGTCTCGGGCGGATCGTCGGCGACCGGGACGATCGAGGTGCGCGAGGATCCGCGCCTCCGCGTGGCCGACGACGTGCGACGCGCCTGGGTGGAGTCGATGCGCGGACTGGCCACGCTGCGCATCGAGACGCGCGCGCTCGCGGCTCGTGCGCAGGGCGCGCAGCGCGGCGAGGCGACCGAACTCGCGTCGCGCGCGCAGCGGCTGTATGCGGAGGCCAACGGGGAAGTCGGACCGCTCACCGCGCTGCAGCGCGAGCAGGAAGCGTTCTACCGGCGGATGCTCGCGGAGCTGAGCCGGTAGGCGGGCGCTGCCCACCGGCCCATGCATCACCGACCGTCGGCACCGCGGCGGCGGCCTACCCGTCGCGACTGTCGTGCATCACGCTCTTCAGGCGGGGGAGCACGGTGATGATGCGGCCGAGCAGCAGGACGGTGAACGCGAACGTGAAGAGCGCCTGCACGGCCGCGACCGCTTTCGCGATGCCTTTGGGGGTCACGTCCCCGTACCCGATGGTGAGCTGCGTGACGACGCTGAAGTAGAGGGCGTCGGTCCAGTCGTTCGCGCCCGCGAGCTGAGTGGGCAGGCTCAGCAGGATGTCCACGATCCGGATGATCGCGATGGCGCCGGCTACGCCAGCGGGGATCGCGGATCCCGCGGCGAGCGAAGCGAGCAGCAGGAACTCGAGCGCGATCCAGCTCAAGAGGTATCGTTCGACGCGACGTGAACGCACCGCGGTCGCCGCGCGCGGGTCGAGCCGAAAGGCCTCCGAGCTCAGGTGCGCGATCCGCCCGCGCGCGAAGAGGCGGATCGGCGAGATCTCGTGCAGACGCCAGAACAGACGCTCGAAGAACCAGGTGAAGAAGCTGTACTCGAGGAGTTTGCGGGAGCGGCGGGTTTCGCGGTAGGTCATCGGCGGCGTCTGCGAGGGAGGCAACTTCCTGCGAGCGAAGGTCGCTCCGATCCCGCGTGGTAGCAATCGGGCATCGCCTGAACGCGCATCGGGTCGCGCCCGGGCGCATTGGCGCGTATCCTTCCGCTCGGTCCTGCCGCGTCCCTCACCGTGTGTCTCATGCGACGATCCCTGGCCGTTCTCGTCCTCCTGCTGTTGCTCCCGTTCGGCTACTACTTCTGGGAGAACCCCGAGCGCGAGTCGCTCGGGGCCGATGACCGTGCCGAGGGGACGGGCAGTTACGTCGCGCTCTCGGGCGGTACGACGCGCTACGACGTCGCCGGTCCCGACACCGGTCGCGTCGCGGTGCTCGTGCATGGCTTCTCCGTGCCGGCCTACATCTGGGACTCGACGTACCACGCGCTCGCGGCCTCGGGATATCGGGTGATCCGGTACGACCTCTTCGGTCGAGGTCTCTCCGATCGCCCTGACGCGGCGTACGACGGAACGTTCTACGACGCGCAACTCGGTGAACTGCTCGACTCGCTGAAGATCGAGGGCCCGGTCGATCTCTTCGGATTGTCCTTCGGCGGATTCGTCGCGGCGCACTACGCGGCCTCGCATCCCGAGCGCGTGCGCTCGCTCGTGCTCGTCGACCCGATGACTGCAGGCGAGCCGGTGACCGGGCTGTTGGCCACGCGCGTGATCGGCCGCATCCTGTGGCAGGTCATGGCGGTGCCCACGATGGCCGACAATCAGGCGTCGGACTTCCTGCATCCGGAACAGTTCCCCGATTGGGCCGAGCGATATCGTCCGCAGATGCGCTACCGCGGCTTCGGTCGCGCGCTCTATCGCTCGCGCCATGAGGTCGGCTATGCCGATTTCCCCGG
>JAYTNC010000512.1:0-1783 GCA_043748515.1 Gemmatimonadota bacterium
CTCAATCTCTGCGACGGCGACGAGGTCAACGGCTCGCCGGGACTGAGCGTCATCCGCTGCCTCGAGGAGCACGGCCTCCGCTACACCGGCGCCGACGAACGCTTCTACGACGTCACCACGTCGAAGATCGTCATGAAGGAAGCCTTCGACCGTGCCGGCGTTCCCACCTCGCCTTGGGCCGTGATCCCCCGCGACGGCGCCGGCATCAACGACGTCGTCAAACGGCTCGGTGTCCCGCTCATCCTCAAGCCCGCCGTCTCGGCCGGCAGCATGGGCATCACCACCAAGAGCGTCGCCCAGTCGCATCAGGCCCTGCGCGCCGCGCTCAAGCGGCTCAGCAAGGGCTACCATGGATGGGACATCGCGGGCGGCGGCGTCTTCGTCGAACGCTTCGTGGCCGGCCCCGAGTACACCACGTTCATCGTCGGCTCGTACGACGCGCCGGCGCAGGCGACGATCTATCCGCCGGTCGAGCGCCTCTTCAACGAAGCGCTGCCACCCACCGAACGCTTCCTCTCGTTCGACCGCCTCTGGGGCCTCTACGAGACCGAGGATCCGCTCGACGGCGACGCCGACCTCTGGAATTACCGCAAGGTCCCCAAAGCCCTCGCCAAGCGCGTGATGGACATCAGCTGGGCCGCCTACGAGGCGGTCGGCGGTCGCGGCTACGGCCGCGTCGACCTCCGGCAGGACAGCGAGACGGGCGAGATCCACGTGCTCGAGGTCAACGCGCAGTGCGGGATCTCCGAGGACGAGGCCTACACCTCGATCGGCGCGATCCTCAAGTTCGCGCGCACCACCTTCGCCAGCGCCGTCGGCGAGATCATCAAGGTCTCCGCCGATCCCGGCGTCTCGCGTCCGAGGCTCGCCCGCAGCCGCCGCACCGCTGCCGCTCGATGAAGGTCTGCGTCCTCCAGCCGGACTATTCCACGTCCGGCGTGGACTACCGGCACTACGATCCCGCCCGTGACCTCTCGCGCCTGCTCCCCGGGCACGAGGTGCATCACGAAACGCTCGCCAAGGTCTCGACCTACCGCCAGCTCAAGCGCCTCTCGGTCCAGGGCTTCGACGTCTTCGTGAACCTCTGCGAAGGCTACCTCGAGTGGGACGTGCCGTCGGTCGACGTCATTCACGCGCTCGAGGCCCTGAACCTCCCGTACTCCGGCCCCACGCCGCTCCTGTACGATCCGTCGAAGCCTCTCATGAAGTACGTCGCGCACACGGTCGGCGTCGCGACGCCCATGCATGCCGTGGTCGACGCCGGTGCGATCATCCGCGCGGCCGCCGGCGATGCGCTTCTGGTCCGCGCCGCGCTGCTCCGCGCGACGGGGCACCTCAAGTATCCGCTCTTCGTGAAGCCCGTGAAGGCCGGCGACAGCCTCGGCGTCAACGAGCACGCCATCGTCTCCGACCCGGCCTTGCTGCATGCGCAGGCGCTGTACCTCGTCGACGAGTATCCCGAGCTGCTCGTCGAGGAGTACGTCGACGGCCGCGAGTTCACCGTGCTCGTCGTCGGCGACGTCGCGGGGAAGGGACGGAGCACCACCCTCGCGCCCATCGAGTACGTCTTCCCTCCCGGCTTTCGCTACAAGAGCTACGCGCTCAAGACGAGTGAGCTGCACCCCGAAGCGAACATCCGCGTGCGCGACGAGGCCCTCGCCGCGCGGCTGCGCGACGCGGCCGCACGGCTCTTCGCGGGCTTCGGCGGCGTGGGCTATGCGCGCATGGACTTCCGCATGGACGCCGCGGGCACGCTCTACTTCCTCGAGGTGAACTTCACCTG
>JAYTNC010000513.1:0-3317 GCA_043748515.1 Gemmatimonadota bacterium
CGTGACGCCGGAGAGCACTGTGGGCTGGAAAAAGGTCCCGCCGAGCGCGTGACGCGCCCCGCCGCAGACGACGCGCGCGCCCTGTGCGGTGGCATCGGAGACCAGGCGCTCGACCTTCTGCACCGCGCGCTCGGTGATCAGCGGTCCCTGCACGACGCCCGGCGTCATGCCGTCGCCCACCGGCAACGCGGCCACCGCGGCCGCGAGGCGCGAGGTGAACTCCGTCACCACGCCTGACTGCACCAGGAAGCGATTGGCGCAGACGCAGGTCTGGCCCGCGTTGCGGTATCGCGATGCGACCGCCCCAGCGACTGCCGCGACGATATCAGCGTCCTCGAACACGATGAACGGCGCATTGCCGCCGAGCTCGAGCGAGACGCGCTTCACCGTCGTCGCGCACTGCGCCATCAGCAGCTTGCCGACCGCGGTGGAGCCCGTGAAGGAGAACTTCCGCACCGTCGGACTCTCGGTGAGCACCTTCCCCACTTCGCTCGCGTGCGTCGTCGGGATCACGTTGAACACGCCCGCCGGGATGCCCGCTCGCTCGGCGAGCACCGCGAGCGCGAGCGCCGAGAGCGGCGTCTCGTGCGCGGGCTTCACGACGAAAGTGCATCCGGCGGCGAGGGCCGGGCCCGCTTTGCGCGTGAGCATCGCGCTGGGGAAGTTCCACGGCGTGATCGCCGCGACGACGCCCACCGGCTGCCGCAGCGCCAACAGCCGCCGTCCCGCCACGGGCGTCGGGATCACCTCGCCATAGACGCGCTTGGCCTCCTCGGCGAACCACTCGATGAAGGCCGCACCGTACGTCACCTCACCGCGCGCTTCGGCGAGCGGCTTGCCCTGCTCGCTCGTCATGATCGCCGCGAGGTCGTCCTGTGCGGCGATGATCAGCTCGAACCAGCGCCGGAGCACTGCGGCGCGATCCTTCGCCGTACGCGCGGCCCACGCGGGCTGCGCGCCGGCCGCGGCGCGGATCGCGCGCTCGGTCTCGCGCGCGCTTAGGTCCGAGACGTTCGCGAGCAACGCGCCGGTGGCCGGATTGCGCACCTCGAACCGCGCCGACGACTCGAGCCAGTCACCGCCGACGTACCCTGCCTCGCGAACGAGTGAAGGGTCCCGGAGCGCGGCCCACGCGCTCGCAGGCACGCCCGCGGGCTGAGGCACAGGCGCGCTCATTGCGGCGCGCGCACCGCATTCGGCACGCGCGCGCCGGAGTCCGGGCTGCGCTTGTCATTCGCCGCGCGCGCCGTCCGTGCGGTCGCATCGTAGACGATCGAGTGTGCGTCGCCCTGGCTGTGCGCCCCCTCTTCCTTGATCGCATGCCCCATCGCGCGGAGCGCGGCGAGCACCTCCGGCGTCGCGGCGCCCTGCTCGAATGTCGCGGTGTCTGGCATCCACTGGTGATGGATGCGCGGCGCGTCGACCGCCGCGCGCACGCCCTCGCCGAAGGCCGTCACGCCGAGCACGACGTTGAGCACCGTGTTTGGGATCGTGCGGCCGCCGGGCGACCCGGTCACGAGCCGCAGCGCGCCGCCCTGGGTGACGATCACCGGTGACATCGAGCTGAGCATGCGCTTCCCCGGCGCGATCACGTTCGCTGGCGTGCCGATCGCCCACCCCTGATCGGTGTAGCCGGGCTTCTTGTTGAAGTCGCCCATCTCGTTGTTGAGCAGGAAGCCCGCGACCACCACGCCGGAGCCGTAGCCGCTCTCGAGCGTATACGTGTTCGAGACCGCGTTGCCCTCGGCGTCGATCACGCTGAAGTGCGTCGTCTGCGGCGACTCGCCGGCCGGCGCGAGGATCTCCTTGCCGAGCACGGCGCTGCTCGAGGCGCGCGCGGTGTCGATGCCGGCGGCGAGCTCGCGAGCGTACTCCTTTGAGATGAGCCGCTCGAGCGGGATCTCGCTGAAGTCGGGATCGCCGATCCAGCGGGCGCGTTCGAGGTAGGCGCGGCGCGCCACTTCGATGCGGAGGTGCAGCGTGCGCGCGTCGCCGCGCGCCGCGCCATCGATGCCGAGCGCCTCGAGCTGGTTGAGCGTGAGCATCGTGACCACACCACCTGAGCTCGGCGGCCCCATCGCGATGATCTCATGGCCGTTGAAGCTGCCGCGCACCGGCTCACGCTCCACCGCCTGGTATGCCGCGAGGTCGGCGCGCGTGATCAGCCCACGGTGCGCGCGCATCTGCGCGTCGATCGAGTCGGCGATCCAGCCCGTGTAGAAGGCATCGGGACCGTTCTCGGCGATCGCACGGAGGGCACGGCCCAACTGCGGGAGCCTGAGCGTGTCGCCGGTGGCCCACTCGCCGCCCCCCGGCTTGCCGTACGTCGCGACCGAGGCCTCGAACGGCTTGAAGATGTTCGCGACCACCCAGTTGAGTTCCTTCGCGAACGGCTCCGAGAGTGCGAAGCCCTGCTCGGCGAGCAGCACCGCGGGCATCACGACGTCGCTCCACGACAGCTTGCCGAACTTCCCGTGCGCGAGCGCGAGACCGCGCACCGTGCCCGGCACGCCCGGTGCGCGCCAGCCGGAGTCGGTCGCCGCGCCGGCGATCTCGCCCTTGGCATCGAGGTACATGGTCGCCGTCGAGGCGAGGGGCGCCTTCTCGCGGTAGTCGATCGTCGTCGCGGTGCCATCGGCGAGGCGGATCACCATGAAGCCGCCTCCACCGATGTTGCCGGCGGCCGGATACGTCACCGAGAGCGCGAAGGCGGTCGCGACGGCGGCGTCGACCGCGTTGCCGCCCTGCGCGAGCATCGCTGCGCCCGCGTCGGATGCGAGGTGCTGGGCGGAGACGACGACGCCGGTGGACGAGACGATCTCGTCCACCGGCGCGGCGCTCGTGGTTTCCTTGGTCGCACAGGCCGCGAGGAGGAGCGCGGCCGGGATCAGCTTGAATCGCATCGACGGGTGGATTGAGGAGAAGCGGAATCTACCGCTCATTCCCTCCACCCGCCGCTCAGTCGGCCATCAACGACCGCCAAAGCTCATGGTGAGCCCGAAACCGGTGTCGTTGCGACCCTCGGCGGCCATCACCATCGCCGCCGCCTGCAGATTGAAGACGCCGAACTCGAGCCCGAGTCCGCCGCTGTAGCGCATCCCCTCGCCGAGCGTCGTGATGCCGGCGCGCAGCGGGATGAACGGGATCAACCGCAACTCGGCGCCGATGCCGAGCTGCGTCTGCGGACCGAGCTCGATGCCGTCGCCGAAGCGCTGGCGGAGGTCGGCGGCGAGCGTGACACGGCGGAAGCCGGTCCATGCGACGCCGAGCGCGAGCGTCGGCGTCACCTGCGTGTCCTCGATGCGCGCGCGCAGCTC
>JAYTNC010000514.1:0-2758 GCA_043748515.1 Gemmatimonadota bacterium
GTCTTGGAGGCGTTGGCGATCCGCATGACCGGGCCGGCCGCCGTGTAGTACTCGGTGACGAGGCCGATCGCGACGCCCGCGACGGTGCCCGCGACCACGGCGAACCAGGGGCCGAGCGCCGGGAAGATGCGGCCGGTCTCGGGGTCCATCATGCCGAGCGGGATCTGCATCGTGAGCCAGTAGGCGAACACGAGGAAGAGACCGGCGGCGATGAACGTCACCATGCGCAGCGCGTTCGCCGGGTTGCCCTTGGCGAGGATGCGCATGAGGAAGATGCCGATGAGCGACGCGACGAGGCCTGCCGTCGTGTAGGCCAGCGGGAGCATGATGCTCGCGAGGCGGTTGGCGTCGGAGATCAGCAACGAGGTCGACGCGAGCGCGATCGTGGCGATGATCGCGCCGACGTATGACTCGAAGATGTCGGCGCCGAGGCCCGCGACGTCACCGACGTTGTCACCGACGTTGTCGGCGATGGTCGCCGGGTTGCGCGGATCGTCCTCGGGGATGCCGGCCTCGACCTTGCCCACCAGGTCGGCGCCGACGTCGGCCGCCTTGGTGTAGATGCCGCCGCCCACACGGGCGAAGAGCGCGATCGAGCTCGCACCCATCGCGAAGCCCGAGATGATCTCGCCGAAGTGCTTGAAGCCCGTGGTGCCGAGGAGTTCCTTCTGCCAGATGAAGATCGACGCGATGCCGAGGAGGCCGAGGGCCGCGACGGCGAGGCCCATCACCGCGCCGCCACTGAAGGCGATGCGCAGCGCGGCGGCCTGACCGCTCGCGCGCGCTGCCTCCGACGTGCGGACATTCGCCTTGGTGGCGGCGGTCATGCCGGCGTAGCCCGCGGCCACGGAGCAGACGCCGCCGACGACGTAGGCGATGCCGGTCTCGATGCCGATGGCCCATGCGAGAAGGCCGGCGACGACGAGCAGGAACGGCAGGAGGACCGAGTACTCGCGCTTCAGGAAGGCCATCGACCCGAGGTGGATCTGCTCGGCGAGGTCCTGCATGATCTGCGAGCCCGGCGAATTCTTGACGATGCCCAGGTAGGTCAGGTAGCAGGCCACGAGGCCGGCCACGCCGATCACGAGCGCGTACGTCGTCAGGTTCTCAAGCATGAGGGTGTGGTGTGGGGGTTATCCGAATGCCACGCGAACGAACAGACAGCCTTCGACGAACAGCTTGCGGCGAGCAACCTGCGGCGAACAGCCTGCGACGATCTCAACGGTTGAACGCGTTCATCGCGCGCTCGATGCCTTCAGCGGACCACGCGGCGAGCGCTTCTGCGAAGGTCGGCAGCAGCGCTCGCACCGTCTCGCGCTCCCCCTTCCCGAAATCACCCAGCACGTAGTCGGCGAGGTCGCCGATGCGCCGCTGCGGGTCGTCCGGACCCACGCCGACGCGCAGCCGCGCATAGTCCTGGCTCTTGAGCGCCTGTTCGACGCTCTTGAGGCCGTTGTGCCCGCCCGCCGAGCCTTTCGCGCGGAAGCGGTACTGGCCGACCGGCAACTGCACCTCGTCCGAGACGACCAGCAGGTCGCTCGCCGCGGCCCAGAAGGGGCGCCGCAGCCAGGGCTTGAGGACCGCCCCGGAGAGGTTCATGAACGTCTGTGGCTTGACGAGGCGCACCTTCACGCCGGCGATCGTCCCCGAGCTGGTCAGGGCCTCGCCATCTTTTCGCCAGCCGTCCATCCGCCAAACGTCGGCGAGATGGTCGAGGACCCACCAGCCGACGTTGTGGCGTGTGTCCGCATACTCCTTGCCCGGGTTGCCGAGACCGAGGATGACTTTCATCGCGGGCCTCAGCGCGCCGGGAGGAGGTGCGGACTACTTCTTGGCGGTAGCGACTTCGTCGTCGGCCTTGGTCTTGCGGATGACTTCGGGCTCGGACACGGCGGCGCCATCCGCCGGCGTGGCCGCGACTTCGACCTTCGGCGGGGCGCAGACGCAGATCGTCGCGTCGGCATCGGTCTCGAGCGTGACACCGGCCGGGAGCGCGATCTCGCCCGCATGGATCGAATGCCCGATCGTCAGCGGCGTCACGTCGACGACGAAGTGATGCGGGATGTTGGCCGGGTCGCAGGTGACCTGCAACTCGTGGAGGATCTGGTCGAGCATGCCACCGCCGAGGCGCACGCCGTCCGGGACGCCGACGAACGAGAGCGGCACCGGCACGGTGATCTTCTCACCGGCCACGAGTTCCTGGAAGTCGACATGCACGATCTGCTTCTTGAACGGGTGGCGCTGGATCTCGCGGATGAGCGTGCTGACCGTCTTGCCGTCGACGGTCAGGGCGATCACTGTGGACTGATACGAGTGCTTCTCGAGGAGCAGCTGCAGCGCGTGATGCTCGAGCTGGAGCGGTTGCGGCTCACGGGCATGCCCGTAGATGACTGCGGGGACCTGGCCGGCAGCGCGGAGCTTGCGGGCGACGCCCTTGCCGGTGTCGGAGCGCGGCGTGGCGGAGAACGGAACGGAAGCCATTGGAACGAACCTCTGGGGATATCGGCGCGCAACGTGGGTTCCCGGTAGGTCCGGCCCGGCGGCGCGCATTCTGAAATGCGGATGGAGGCTCGAGGATGAAAGCTGGAAGCACTGCGCTCACCCTCATCTCGTCCCGCATCCGGCCCTGCATTTCCAACTTTCATCTTTCAACCTTCATCCTTCATCCCGTACGACGTTCACTCGAACAGCGACGAGACCGACTGATCCGAGTGCGTGAACCGGATCGCCTTCGCGAGCAACTCGCCCACGCTCAACA
>JAYTNC010000515.1:0-2106 GCA_043748515.1 Gemmatimonadota bacterium
CGATGGCGATGCGGTGCGCGTGGCCTCGCGTGTGGGTGAGGTCGAGGTGGAGCTCGAGGTCACCGACGAGGTGATGCCGGGCGTGGTGAGCCTGCCGCATGGGTGGGGGCATGGGCGCGTCGGAACGCGGACGGCGATCGCGGGGGCGCATCCCGGAGTGAGCATCAATGATCTCACGGACGAGATGAAGGTGGATGCGTTGACGGGGAATGCGGCGTTCAGTGGGGTGGTGGTGACGGTCGGGGCGGCTGCGGTCGGCGCGGTGCCGGTCGCGGCGGTGCCGGCGGTCTGAGCTGTCAGACCCCGCCTGTAGATTGTCTTCCACGATGGCCACCCTGCACGTCACCACGATCCTTGATCCGGCCCTGTTGCTCGAGCGCGCCGTCGAGGGACTCTTCCCGCTCGCGCCGGCGAGCGCCGAGCGACCGTGGCCGACGCTCTCGGCGTGGGTGGTGCTGCGGCAGGGCGGACTGCGTGACGACCTGCTGCGGCTCGCGGCGTCACGCGGCGTCACCGGCTGGTTCGGTGCGCCAGTGTGCCTGTTCAACGAACTCGAATCGCGCTGGGCCACGAGCGAGCAGCCTGCCGCGCTCAGCGATGCCGAACGCGAGGCGCTCGTCTCGGCGCTGCTCGGCGCGCATGCGTCGGCGCTCTTCGGCGGCGCGCAGGGCTATGAGTCCTGGGTGCCGGCCGTGGACCGGCTGATCGGCGAGCTCATGAGCGAAGGGATCACCAACGAGTCGTTCACGCGGGCGCTCGCCGCCAGCGCGCATGACGATCTCGGCCGGGCGCGCGCCGAGGTGCTGGGCCGCGTGCATGCCGAGTGGATCGCGACGCTCGCTCGCGAGGGGCGCGTCGATGGACGCGACGCGAAGGTGCGGTTGGCGCAGGCGATCGAGGCCGAGGGTGTCGCGTTCGGCGAACGCCTCGGTGGGCGTCGCGAGATCCGCATCGTCGGCCTCGCCGACCTGCGCGGCGGTTGGCGACCGCTGCTGCGCGCGCTCGCCCAGAGTCCGGCACTCGATCGCGTCGAGGTGCTCGCGTCTTCGGAGTGGGAGGTCGAAGGCGCGTCGGTCACGCCGGCGCACGTCGCGGGCGAGCTCTCGTTCGCGAACGTGCTCTTCACCGACACCGCGCCCGAGTCCGGACCGGTGGTGCGTCTGCTCGAGGCCCCCGACGCCGCGCGCGAACTCGAGCATGTCGCCGTGCGAGTGCGCGCGCTGATCGACTCCGGCGTCGAAGCGCGCGCGATCGCGGTGATCGCGCGCGAGTCGCGCCCGACGGTCGATTCCATGGCTGCCGCGCTCGGCCGGCTCGGCGTTCCAGTCACCGCGCGCCGCCGCACCGCGCTCGGCCACACCGCGCCCGGGCGCGCGCTGGCGGCGATCCTGCGTGCCGCCTCCGAGGATTGGTCGCGCCACAGCATGGCCGAACTGGCCGAGCATCCGCTGTTGCGCACGGGGTTGGATCCGCTCGTGGTGAACCATGTTGGGTACGCGAGCGCGATCGGGTCGCTCGACGGCTGGCGCACCGCGCTGGGCGGGTTGCTCGAACGGTGCGAACGGCGCGCGCGCGACGGCGAGGAGCGCGAGGAGCGACGCGCCTCGCTCCCGCCGATCGATCGCGTGCGGGCGACGGTGGACGCGTGGGCGGCGCTCGCACCGCGCCTGCTGGAGCTCGCCGTCGCGCGCGACGTCGGCGGCTGGTGCGCGTGGGTCCTCGATACTCTCGCCGACGGCGAGTGGGGGATCGCCACGCGCATCGAGGAGCCGTGCGCCGACGAAGCGGTGTGGCGCTCCGACATCCGTGCGCGCGACGAGATCGTGAAGCTCGCGATGTCGTGGCGCGACGCGACGGCGGCGTTCAGCACTTCGTCACCGTCGCTCGGAGCGTCGGAGTTCGCCGACCGATTCGCGCTCATGCTCGCGCAGGACCTCATCACGCCGCCGGAGACGGATTTCGGCGTGGTCGTCGCGGAGGCGCTCGCAGGCGGCTGGCGCAGCTTCGCGCACCTGTTCGTGGTCGGACTCTCGTCGGGCGCCTTCCCACGGCGGCCGGCGCCGGGGCCGCTCTTCGATCCCGCCGAACGGCGCGCGCTTGCCGCGG
>JAYTNC010000516.1:0-1715 GCA_043748515.1 Gemmatimonadota bacterium
CAGGGCTCGACGCGCAGAGTGTCGGCCGTCTTGCGGAAGCCGACGATCTCCTCGAGTCCGACGCGGTGCGTCCAGCTCGCCGAGCCTGTATACCAGGTCCAGCCGCCGCGTCCGAGCGAACCGCTCGCGGTGTAGACGTCGGCGGCGACGACATAGGGCTCGACGCGATACGTCGCGACGCCTTCGGCGGTATCCGTGTGCGTGAACGGGTTCAGCATCTGGAACCAGGCAACGGCCTTCGCGCCGTCGCCCCGTCGCGCGGCCGCGAGCACGGCCCAGAGCGCGGCGTGCGTGTACTGCGCGCCGTTCTCGCGCACGCCCGGCACGTATCCCTTGATGTAGCCCGGGTCATGCGGCGTCTTGTCGAAGGGCGGCGTGAGGAGCTTGATGAGCCGTGCCTGCGGATCGACGAGCTGCTCCTCGAGCGCGCGCATCGCCTGCGCCTGCCGCTCCGGTGCGCCCGCGCCGGAGATCACGCTCCAGCTCTGCGCGATCGAATCGATGCGGCACTCGGGTTCGGTCGCCGAACCGAGCGGCGTGCCGTCGTCGAAGAACGCGCGGCGGTACCACGCGCCGTCCCAGCCGTCGCGCTCGATCGCCGCGACGTACCGGTCGGCCTGTGCGCGGAAAATCGCGGCGCTCCCCGCGTCGCCGCGCGCGTCGGCCAGAGGCGCGAACGCACGCAACACGCTCGTGAGGAACCAGCCGAGCCAGACGCTCTCGCCGCGCCCGTCCTTGCCGACGCGGCTCATGCCGTCGTTCCAATCGCCGGTGCCGATCAGCGGCAGCCCGTGCGCGCCGGTGGTGCAGGCCGTGGCCAGCGCGCGCCGGCAGTGCTCGTAGACGGTCGCGCGCTCGGCGCTCACGTGCGGCAGGTCGTAGACCTCGTGCTCGTGCGGCTCGAGCGTGCGCATCGCGAGGAACGCCACTTCGTCGTCGAGGAGGGTGAGGTCGCCGGTGACGCGGACGTAGTGCTCCACGACGTACGGGAGCCACGCGAGATCGTCGGAGAAGCGCGTGCGCACGCCGCGGCCCGTCTCGGGGTGCCACCAGTGCTGCACGTCGCCCTCGAGGAACTGCCGTGCCGCCGCGCGGAGGATCTGTGCGCGCGCGAGCTCGGGTTCGGCGAGGACCAAGGCCATGGCGTCCTGCAGCTGGTCACGGAAACCGTAGGCGCCGCTGCTCTGGTAGACGGCCGAGCGCGCCCAGAGCCGGCAGGCGAGGGTCTGGTAGAGCGACCAACGGTTGACGAGCGCGTCGAAGGCCGGCTCGGGCGTCCGCACGGTGACGGTCGTGAGCCGCTCCTCCCAGGCCTGCACGGTCGACTCGACGGCCGCGAGTGCGCGCGGCACGTCGCAGTACGCCGTGAGCAGGCGTCGCGCCTCGACGTCGTCGGGAGCGGCGCCCAGGAGCACGACGATCGTGCGTGTCTCGCCGGGCTCGAGGTCGAGCGCGGTGCGCAGCGCGGCACAGGGATCGACGCCGAGTCCGGTGCGCCCGTCGAGCGCGCGGCGACGCAACGCGGCGGGATCGGCGGCCGAGTCGTTGCGCCCGATGAACTCGCGACGGTCCCCCGTGTGCGTGGCGACGGGTGCGCTCATGGCGGAGAAGGCCACCCAGGGGGCGAACTGCGGGTCGAACGGATTGTCGGCGAGGACGGCGCCGTGCGCCGCGTCGAAGCGCGTGCGCACGCGGTGCTGCGTCTGCTCGCGCAG
>JAYTNC010000517.1:0-1764 GCA_043748515.1 Gemmatimonadota bacterium
TCGACGCGACCATCACACCCTTCGCGTTGTACCAGGGCCCCACGCCGATCCGGTCGCGCGCGTTCATCGCCGGCTGGCTGCCGCTCGCGGTCGCGCTGAGATACGCGCGCCACTCGCGCCCCTTCACGCCCGCCGACTCGGCGAGCTGCGCGCAGAAGCGATCGGCGCCGGCGAGTCCGCCGAGGTTCGCGCCGTCACCGGGACCGACGCTCGTGATGAAGAAGCTCATCGACGACTGCGTCGTGGGGAGGTCGCCGGAATCGGCACCCATCAAGAGGCCGGTCGCACCGGCGAGGACGGCGAAGGGCAGCAGGTGGCGCATGTCGGATCTCCGGACGGGAAAGTAGGAGAGAGGAACATGGCCTCGCGACTCCCTCTCGTCTAGAACTCCGTCGTCAGGCGCAGCACCACGGCGCGCCCCGGACCGTCGGCGTAGGTCTTGTACCGGCTCATGAAGTTGCGATAGCGGGTGTTGCGCGCGTTCCGCACCGCGATGTCCACGATGAACACACGGCTCCCGGCGAGGATCGTTGCGCCGGCGCCGCCATGCCAGAGCGAGTAGCCCGGCGGCCCCACATCGCGCGGGTCGAGTCGGTCCTGTCGCCAGTTCCGCTCGGCGTCGATCGAGAGCCATGGCCGCACCACCGCGCCACTCGCCGCTCGCCGCTCCATGCGTGCGCCGAGCAGTAGCCGCGGCGGCGGCACGAATGTCAGCGGCACACCGATGCTCGTGTTGGTCCCGTGCACCATGTCGCCCACCGCCTGCAGCGTGAGCCAGCCGCGCGCGCGCCAGGCCGCACTGATCTCCACGCCGCGCAGTCGCGCGTCGCCCTGCACCACCTCGAGCGAGTCGAGCGGGCTCGTGCCGCTTCCGAACGGCCGCAGATAGATGTAGTCGCGGATCCGGTTGTCGAAGAGCGCGAACTCGCCCGAGAGGCGCGACGAGGCCATGCGCAGGCCGACGTCGGTGTTGAGCGACGTCTCGACGCGCAACGAAGGATCGCCCCGCTCGAATGCGCGCGTGCCCTCGTGGAAGCCGTTGGCGAACAGGTCCGGTGCCGACGGCGCGCGGAAACCTCGGCCGACGCTCGTCACGAGCGAGAGCACCGGCGTGAGCCGGTACGCGAGTCCCGCCGATCCGGTCACCGCCTCGCGCGTCTGCGATTGCGCGGTGAGGCCGAGCGCGGCGTCGTCGGCGATCGCGAGGTCGCGCAGGTCCCAGCGCGCCCCGAGCGTGCCGCGCCAGCGCCCCACCTCCACATGCTCGAGCGCGTAGAGCGCCACGCCGCGCGAGCGAGAGTCGGGGATGAGCGACGTGAGCCCGCGCTTCACGAACCGGCTGTCCATCATCGACGCGCCGAACGTGCCGCCGCTGAACGGGCCGAGCGCTTCATGATGAAGGTGCGTGAATCCGGTTGCCGTGCGCACGAGGAGCCCGAGTGCGATGTCGGTGGCGTCGGCGGCGGAGTACTCGCGCCGGAAGTTCTCCTCCCAGCCGAGCTGCACCTGCGCTCTCCATATCCCGCCGAGCGCGCGCTCGGCCTCGAGCGTGCCGCGCTGCGTGCTGAGGCGCTGATAGCCGTCGTAGCCGGGGTTGATCGCGGGATCGTCGAAGATCTCGATCCGCTCGTCGCGCACCGAGAAGCGCAGGGCCGCGCGCGCGCCCTCGCCGCTGTAGCCGACCGCGCCGTCGGCATGCCCGGTGCGATTGCGCGTGTTGGGGAGCAGGCCACGCGGTGCGCGCATGTCGTCGCTCGCGCGGCC